>JAUMYO010000028.1 GCA_030528605.1 Peptostreptococcaceae bacterium
CTGCACCACGATCATAGAAAACATCCGTAGTTCTCAGATCACAGGGTCTTTTCTCAATCTCATTTAACGCAGCTGAAAAAGATCCGCTCGCTTTGTGCCTCAGGCTTCTGCATCTTAAAGTCCGCATACACTTTGATGTTTTGAAAGCCGACCGTCTCCAAAAGCTCGACCATATCTTCTTCGGTATATGCTCTTTGGAAATGGGTCTCGGTATCCCGGCGATATGATCCATTTTGTTTTGAAAAAATATTGATCTCCATTTCGATAAGATGTTCATCGTCATCATAGAAATTTTCCCACAGATAGGCAAATTCTTCAAAACTCTCGCCGAAAACCCGATCACCCAAAATATGCTGCAATTTATATCGGGAACTGATGTCAAAGACGAGCTGTCCGCCTTTTTTCATCCTCGGGTAAAGATATTCCAGTGCAGAGCGCAAGGCTTCGATGTCGATGATATAGTTGAATGTATCATTGCAAGCGATAATACAGTCGATCTCGTAGATATCAAAATCCATGTCGGTGATATCCTGCTCGATCAGAATGATCTTCTCCCCAAACTCCTGCGTTTTCTCGCGCGCAAGTTCGAGCATCTCCTCCGAAAGGTCGACTCCGACGACTTCGTATCCCATCGCAAGCAACTCTTTGGTGATATTTCCGGTGCCACAGCCGAGCTCCAAGATATTATTCGGCGCATCACCCTGCTCTTTTACAAGATCCATGACGAATCCCGCCCATTGCTTATGATCCACATGCTCCATCAGATCATCATAGATCTGCGCTAAAAATCGGTATGCCTCGTTTCCCATCCGCTCTCCTTACTTAAAATTTCATTCCCAAAATTGCCCGTAGATCTTATTTATTATTGCAACGCTTTTATTATAAACAAAATCTCATCCCGTTCAAAGTCATCTATACTGAAACTACTATCTTTTAGAACCTCTATTAAACAACGATCTTTATAGATCGTCAAAACAGTGACCCCAATGCCGGATCATTTTATTATACCAAAACCTGATATAAAGTATAAAAATTATTTTCATTCTTTATTCGATACGATCGATCTCCCGCAGATATTTTAGGAACATCACTCATAGGGGCTCGGATCGATACATAGGCTCCGGTGGGTCTTGGTATTACACGCTAAGGTGATCCGGCTCCGTCTCTGAGAGATCCTATCCCTATATTCCTGCTAAGATCGTTCACCTCAGTCTGAAGTTGCCCAAATGAACAACAAGATCCTCTTTTCCTTCTCAACAGTAACGAAAAACTTGCACAGCAATACAACTTACATGGTCTTTTTTCACGATTTTTTTGAATACGATCAAAAGCCTCTAGCTATATTCGATCTTGGCTTTACTTCCGCCTTCGCCGGATCTTGCCGGCGTGATCATCAATTTGAGCGGGATCCGCTGTTTGAGCTGTTCAACATGCGATATGATGCCGATACTCAATTTATCGTGCCGGATCTTCTCAAGAGAATCCATCACCACTTCGAGCAATTCGTCATCCAAAGTTCCAAAGCCTTCGTCCAAAAAGAACAATTCGAGCGGAGCCACGCCTTTGAGCTGGATCTGTGCCGAAAGAGCCAATGCCAACGACAGCGACACGACAAAAGTTTCTCCGCCGGAAAGGGTCTTGACATTTCGGATCGCTCCACCGTTTTTGTTGTCACGGATCTTGAACGCCCCTTCTTCGTCCACTTCCAGGCTATAGGCACCGTTGGTGATGTTGAAAAGCTGCTCCGTCGCTTCGAGCGTCACATAATTCAGCTGTTTCATCGCCATAAATTCGACGAATTTTCGAGCTCCCAAAACGGTCTTCAGTTCTTTGAGCATCTCAAAACGATCGGCGATCTTCTTTTCTTTTGCGCAGAGATCTTTGATCTGTTCCAATTTGATCTTTGTATCGTCATATCGCTGCTTTGCCGCGGCATGCTCGCCGACCAGATCATTATGTCTTTTGTTGATCTCTCGGTCTTTCTCGGTGATCTCGTCAAATTCTTCCTGCGTGACCTTGCGATCCCCGATCTGTTTTTTGATACCGGCGATCTCGCCCTGCTTGACATTGATGATTTTGTAATGCTCCTCAAGCAATGCTTTTTTCTCGCTAACGATCTCGTCGGACAGCATATGATCCGAGACGATCTTAATGCTCCTGTTCAGCGTTTCGAGTTTTTGCTGATCCGACAGATCCGTAAAATAGGCGATGCCTTGCTGCTGTATCTTCTCATAGAGCGTTCTTTGCTTTTCACGCGCCGATCCCCTCAGATCCTTCAAGCTCTGCTCGGAAGCATTCTTCTGATCTAAAACATGCTGCACCGCAATATCTTTCGCTTCTTTGGCTTTTTTTCTTTGCTCAAAAACATCACCGAGCTGACGGATCGCGATCTCGACTTTTTCGATCTCCGCCTTCGGATCGCCGACCGCGCCCAGCAGTTTCTCCAATTGAGCAGAGATCTTCTCTTTCGATCGAGACCATTCTTCGTTACGTATGTTCTTTTCTCTTTGTTCCGCTTTTAGCTCGACGATCTCCTGCTCGATCCGCTCCGCCTGTTTTACGATCTCGATCCGTTTTTTGTCCGCTTTTTCGATCTCCAGACCGACCATCTCGGATCGCTCCAGAGTCTTATTCATTTGCTCAAGCATTTCCTTCGGCGTTTGCGCAGAGTTTTTGTCAAAGATCGCGTACAATTTTTCGCCGATCTCCTCGAGCTCTTCCGTGATCTTCTGCTTGGAGAGAAGATCTTTTTCCAGCTGCTCGGACAAAGCCTTATAAGTGGCATCCTTCGCCGTCTTTTCATTTTGAACACGGATCTCGTCTTGTTGAAGCTCGCTCAGCTTTTCTTCGCATATTTGAAGCTTTTGCAAGATCTTCGACGATTCCTGCTCCTGCTTTTCAAATCGTTCCTTCAAGACCTCCGGACGAATATCCTGAGCGGTTTGCGAAAGCTGTTCCAGCAGTTTTTGCTTTTCATTCTCTAAATGATCGCTTCTCTGCTCCAGCGAACCTTTTTGTTTTGCCAGATCCTCTCGTATTCCCGAGAGTTTTTCCATATTTTGTTTAAGCTCCGCCATTTTCTGTGCAAAACCCTGCTGATCTTCGACATCCGTCGTCTCATTCAGATCGCCGACGATCTGCATACACACGGGACAGGTATCGCCCGCATGCAAAGAATAGCGGATCCGATGCGCCGCATCGTGCAGCATCCGATCCTGAAAAGCACTTTGCTCTGCCTTATAGAGCCCCTCGATCTCCTGCTGCCTCTTTGCAAGATCGTTCTGCTCGACCTCCAGCTCATTTACCGATCGGGTGATCGCTTTCAGATCTTTTTTGATCCGCTCTGCTTGCTCCGCCTGCTCCAGATCACGAGAAAGCTCTTGTTTTTTATTCAAAAGATACATCGGATCGGCAAAAGGCGAAGATTTGCATAGTTTCTGTTCATTCTGCCAATGCTCTTTTGCCTTTTCGATCTCTTCCGATCGCCGTTTTAATTGCTCGATCTCCTTTGTCAGCTTGGACGATCCGTCTTGTTTTGCTTTGATCTCTTTACCCAATGCCTCTTTTTGGACAAGGCGTTCTTGTCTTTTGTCAAAGAGGATCACCGCTTCGGACAGACGGTTTTTCTCCACTTGCGAAATATGATTTTCTTTGATCCAGGCTTTGTCCTGCTCGATCTTTATATCAAGTGACTGTTTTTGCTCTGCGACTTTTTTCTTTTCGTCGTCTTTATCTTCCAGCGTTTTTTTCAAAACACCAAGTTCTCTGACAAGCTCTTTCAGTCTTTTTTCATACTCGAGATAGTCTTCCCATAGTCCGACCGCCGACTTCAATGCCTCCGCACGCTTGATGAGCTCCGGATGTTCTCTCTCTTTTTTCTCATCGATCTCAAGAAATTCGGCATCCGTTATCTTCTTTTCTTCTGAGAGCTTGGCGTGCTCATTTTTCAGTTCCTCATACTCCTCAGATACCGACTTACCCCTGTTTTTCAGATCGTCATAATCCTTTATCAGAGGCTCTAATATCTTCGCTTTGGTCGAGTTTTCGATCTGCCTTGCAAGCTCCTTCATCCGATCTTCTTTTGCCATCTCTTTTCGTAAGACCTCTTCCAAATTTTCCAGATCTTTTTGCTGACCAAAGATCATTTTTATTTTTTCAAACACCGGATCGTGGATCTTTTTTTCATTCTCCGCCTGTGTGATCTTCTCCCGGATATCGGACAAAAGTTTTTCCTGTTCTTTCAGCGCATCCTCATGGATATCACCATAGGCTTTGAGCTGACCTTCGATCTCTTTTTTGTCGAATTCGACTTTTCGCATTTGGCTAGAGATCTTGTCTTCCAGATGTTTTCCGTATTTTTGCAGATTGAACAGGCGTTCCAACACTTCTCGGCGCTCTTTGCCTTCCATCTTCAAAAAATCATTGAAGCCGCCCTGCGGAAGAACGACAGTCTTGACAAAGTCGCTGTATTCCAGTCCGATGATCTTTTTGATCGCATCGGTCGCATTGCGTTCTTTGTCCGCCAACACTTCATCATCTGTCGTACATACGACCTTACATTCGCTCGTCTGCACGGCTCCTTTTTTATTGCGCTTGAGTTCGCGGGTGATCTTGTACCGCTTGCTGCTCTGTGCATTGACTTCAAATTCGAATACCACGCGCGCCGTTTCGGAATTGGTGTTGATGTATTCGCTGTGCTTGCCGGTTTCTCGTGCGATCTTGCCATAAAGCGCAAAGGTGATCGCATCGAGCACGGTCGATTTTCCGCTTCCAGTCGGACCGAAAATACCGAACAGTCCCTGGCTGCATAATTTTTCAAAATCGACGACCTGTTCCTCCACGAAGGAGTTCAGTCCTTTGATACGAACGCTAATCGGCTTCATATTCGTCCTCCTCCAAAATGTTCATCAACAGCTCCACCATTTCTTTCTGCGGATCCATATCGCGCTGCGCTTTGTAAAACTCGATGAATTGTTCTTCAAACGAAAGTTCTGCGATACGCTGCGCATCGATCTTTCGATCCCTGCCGTTGAGCATGGGGCGGATCTCTAAGATATCTTTCTTGAATGACTTCATCATTTTGATCTCGTCTTCCCGGATCGGACGATCGGTCTTGACTTCGATGTAGACCCAGCTCTCTTCCCCCTGATGATCCCTGCACTTTTCGATCGCCTCGTCGATCGAGTCCGCTTTCCACAGTTCGATCGGCTTGAAGATCGGGATCGCTTCTTCGCGGATCGTCACATGACGATTTTCGTCGATGTCGATCACAAAAAACTTTTTATCAAAAGCGATCTCCGAGATGCTGTAATGGATCGGCGATCCGCTGTATCGCATCCTTTTATCAGTATTTGGCAGGATCTGCGGTTTGTGGATATGCCCCAGCGCGGTGTAATGCGCTTTTTGCGGCAACAGATCGGTCCCGACCTGAAAGGTGCCGCCGAGCGAACTCACGCGCTCCGAGCCCGCCGGATCCGCACCGAATGCGAACAGATGGCTTACGGTCAGATTGATCGTATCATCCCGAAAATGCTGCTCCAATTTTGAAAAAAGTGCCGCGATCTTCTCGCCGTAGCTCGCCATACGCTCCTCTTCATCCTCGCCGTCATCATAAAAAACTTCGTTCAGTCTTTTCTCGCTCGGATAAGGAACTGCAAGGATCACCGCCCGTTCATCGCCGATCGTGACCTCGACCATGCTCTCGTCGCTTCGGATCACTTGATGCTTCCCGTAACCGCCCGGCTGCACGATCGTTTTCGGCGTGCCGAGCATGATGATCCCATGTTCCATCGCAAGTGGCGTTGCAGAGACGAGTCGCTCCGGATTGTCGTGATTGCCGGCGATCACAAGACTCAGACATTCGCCTCCTCGCGAAAGTTTTTTGAGCGCATCATAAAACAGCTTTTCCGCGCGCGCCGGCGGATTGGGGGTGTCATACACATCCCCGGCGATCAAGATCAGGTCCGGTCGGATCTCCTCACATTTTTCCACAAAAAAATCGATGAACTTCTCCTGCTCATCCAGCCTGCTCGCGCCCTCCAGATTTTTTCCCAAATGCCAATCCGCCGTATGTATGATCCTCATAACTTCCTCTCTTTTCAGCCGACACCGCAGTGTCGATATTCTATGATCCTCGTCAAGATCTTCTGCACGATCATTTCGTTCTTCCCTCACAAAAAAGAGCATTTCGATTTCCTTTTCAAAATCTACCATGCTCTTTTTGAAAGCGAGATCTTCATCTCTTATTTTATCATATATCTCCCTTTGTGGCGATCGATCTCAAAACTTCTTTCGAATGATCTTAGGCATCGCTTTTTGAGGCATGATCCCTGTTCCTCAAAAAATTCAAGGACTCTGCTACTCGATGAGCTTCCCTTTATAACAAAAATTCTTGACCTGCGCTCTGAGCTCGTTTTCATCTTCGATCTCCAGGCGATGACATTTTCCACCCGTGCAGATCTCCAGATCATATGTTTTTTTCTTTTTCGTACCGAAAATTCCGGAAAACAAGGTTTTTTTAGGATGACATACTACGACCCTGAGACGATCCGCGTCCACACTCGGTTCGGGATCCTTCGAAAGTCTCAGTTCAATATCATCTTCATCTTCTCCGGAGATCATAGTTTCCAGCACTTTTTCCAAATCAGTCCAGCAATAGCCGACTTCAAGACCTCCTGACATCTTTCGGTACAAGATCTTCATGCCCGGTGCCCACAAAACTCCTGTCGAAGCGTCGTGATAGCCGATCCCATATTTTTTTGCCAATGCCAAAGAAAATTCGTGAAGCTCGCTTGCAATACTCCACGGACTCGAAAAGGAGATGAACTCACTGCCGATGCAATAATCTACCAGGTATTTCTCTTTTTCTTCATCGATCTCTTCTTCGTCCTCCCAATCCGCAAACTCTCCGTTAAGTGCCGGAAAACGCTCGATCATTTCTTGAAACCATTTTGCCAGTATCGGATCGGTTCCTGCTAAAGAATCATAATCCCTGTCCTCTTCTCCCCCAAAGATCTTTGTATAGGAGTCAAAAAATTCATTCGATGTTTCAGGCATCGCTTTCTTTGAAAAAACATCCGCATCAAAACCCATAGAAACCTCCTTATCTAAGATCCCGTCCGATCGGTATGGTATCATTTCAGATCCCATAGCTTACAGATCGGTCCAAATGACAGCTTGCCGGATAATGACCTTATCGATTCGCTGTCCTACTCTTCCTTTACCCTTTTCTCCGATACAAAAAACTTTTCTCTCGTCATTCCCCAGATGATCGACCCTATATCCAAGTCTATAGAGCTCATAGAAGTGTTTTTATTCTTTATCCGATGCGATCCGATAACGAAAGGATCAAATGGATCTTGATATCAAAACAAAAAGATCCCAAAACAGGACGATAAGTCTCCGCTTCGGGATCGATGTCCTAGTTATCCAATTTTAAGACGGACATGAATGCTTTCTGCGGCACTTCTACGCTTCCGACCTGGCGCATCCTCTTCTTTCCTTCTTTTTGTTTTTCAAGCAATTTTCTTTTTCGCGAGATATCGCCGCCATAACATTTTGCCAAGACATCCTTGCGGTATGCCGAGATCGTCTCACGCGCGATGATCTTGCTGCCGATCGCCGCCTGGATCGGGATCGGGAATTGATGTTTCGGGATCTCTCCCTTGAGCTTTTCGACCATGAGTTTTCCGCGCTTGTACGCAGTCGATTCATGCACGATAAAGGACAGCGCATCCACCTGTTCTTTGTTGATCAAAATATCCATTTTGACCAGTACGGACGGTGAATACTCCTTGAACTCATAGTCAAAAGAGCCATAACCCTTGGTTCGGGATTTCAGCGAATCGAAGAAGTCATAGACCACTTCGTTGAGCGGCAGATCATAATGCAGGGTAACACGCTTGGTATCGAGATATTCCATATTGATCATTTCCCCACGACGATCCTGCGCCAGCTCCATCACCGCTCCGACATAATCTTTCGGCACGATGATATCCGCCTTGACGATCGGCTCTTCGATATGATCGATCTCCGCCGGCGGCGGAAGATTCGCCGGATTTTGCACCATCACTTCTTCGCCGTTGAGCTTTACGACCTTATATACTACCGAAGGTGCTGTCGTGATCATATCCAGATCGAATTCACGCTCCAAACGCTCCTGAATGATCTCCATGTGAAGCAGACCCAGGAATCCGCAACGGAAACCGAATCCCAGCGCCGCTGATGTCTCCGGCTCAAATTCGAGCGCGGCATCGTTGACCTGAAGCTTCTCCAAAGCATCTCGCACATTTTCGTATTTTTCGCCCTCCGCCGGATACACTCCGCAGTATACCATCGGCGTCGCTTTTTTATAGCCCGGCAGTGCCTGATCGGTCGGGTGATCGACCTTGGTGATCGTATCTCCGACCCGGCAGGAACGGATATCTTTTATCGATGCGGTCAGATATCCGACGTCGCCCGCTTCGAGAATGTCGACCGCCTTGTGCGTTGGCGAGATCACGCCGACTTCGAGGACTTCAAATTCTTTTTTTGTATTCATCATCCGGATGCGGTCGCCCTTTTTGACCGAGCCTTCAAAAACTCGTATGTAGGCGATAACACCCTTATAGCTGTCATAGTAAGAGTCGAATATCAGTGCTTTGAGAGGTGCTTCTTTATCTCCGGAAGGTGCCGGAACATGAGCGACGATCGCTTCCAATACATCCTTGATGTTCAGTCCGTCCTTTGCGGAGATCAATGGCGCATAGGATGCGTCCAGCCCGATGATCTCTTCGATCTCTTCCTTGATCTCATCCGGTCTTGCGCTCGGCAAGTCGATCTTATTGATGACCGGAACGATCTCCAGATCCTGATCGATAGCGAGGTACACATTTGCCAAAGTCTGTGCTTCAACACCCTGTGCCGCATCGACGACAAGGATCGCACCTTCGCAGGCAGCCAAACTTCTTGAGACCTCATAGTTAAAGTCGACATGACCCGGTGTGTCGATCAGATTCAGATAATATTCTTCTCCGTCATCCGCCTTATAGACAAGCTTCATCGTCTGCAGCTTGATCGTGATCCCTCTCTCTCGCTCGATGTCCATATTATCGAGCAGCTGCTCTTTCATATCCCGCTGTGCCACCACGCCCGTCATCTCGATCAAACGATCGGCAAGCGTTGATTTCCCATGGTCGATATGCGCGATGATGCTAAAATTTCTTGTACGCTCTTGTTTGTTCACGGCATTTCCCTTTCTACTTGATCTAATTTATATATTTTACGGCATAATGGCGTTTTTTTCAAGATGAAGCACAAAAAAACCGCTCCGCCATAACAGCAGAGCGGCCTGTTTTATTCTTCGGTATCGCTCATATCGTTCTCTTCGGTGTCCGCCTCATGAGTCGCAGTGCCGTTTTCTATATAGTATGCCTTTACCTTGTCCTCGATCTCCTGCATCAACTCTTTGTTCTCAAGAAGGAAGTCTTTTACATTTTCCTTTCCCTGTCCGAGACGAACTTCGCCATAAGAATACCATGCACCGGACTTCTTGACGATATCCACCGCAGCCCCAAGATCGATGATCTCACCGACTTTGGAGATCCCTTTTCCGTAGGTGATATCGAATTCCGCCACCTTGAACGGAGGTGCCATCTTATTCTTCACGACCTTTACCTTGGTACGGTTGCCCAGCATCTCATCTCCTTTTTTGATCGTCTCGATGCGACGAACATCCAGACGGATCGAAGAATAGAACTTAAGTGCTCGCCCTCCCGTGGTCGTCTCATTCGGTCCGTAACCGCCTCCGCCGATCTTCTCTCTCAATTGGTTGATAAAGATCGTGATCGTCTTTGAACGATTGATCGAGCTGGTCAATTTTCGCAGTGCCTTGGACATCAGACGCGCCTGAAGTCCCATCTGCTGATCGGTCATCTCACCTTCGATCTCCGCTTTTGGAACAAGTGCCGCAACAGAGTCGATGACGATAAGATCGATCACGCCGGAGCCGACGAGGGTATCGGCGATCTCCAGTGCCTGCTCGCCGTTGTCAGGCTGTGAGATGATCAGATTATCGATATCCACGCCCAGTGCTTTTGCATACGACGGATCCAACGCATGCTCCGCGTCGATAAATGCCGCCATGCCGCCTACTTTTTGAGCTTCGGCGATCGCATGCAGCGCGACCGTCGTTTTTCCGGATGATTCCGGCCCGTAGATCTCGATGATCCTACCTTTCGGCAATCCTCCGATCCCGATCGCTAGATCCAGTCCAAGTGACCCGGTCGATATGACCTCGATATTCATATGGAGATTTTCTCCAAGCATCATGACGGATCCTTTTCCAAAATCTTTTTCGATCTTAGCCATGGTCGCATCGATCGCTTTTTTACGTTCTTCCATCGACAACGGTTCCAATGGTCTTTTATCTTTTGTTGCACTCTTCTTCTCTGCCATTTTCCCTCCAATAGTTTTATTTTAAGCTCAGTATAGCATAGTTTTTTTATTTATGCGATACTCTATCCAAATAAGTCATCAGATCAGTTTTTTTACGACTTTGATCATCAACGGTTCAAATTTCTGTGTCTCGCGAAGTTCCTTATCTCTCTTGCGCACATAGATCAGACTGAGCAACATCGTGACGGATCCCACCGCGATCATGAGCATCTCATTGACCTTCCCGTTCGCCTTGCCCACAAAATAAGTGATCGTTACGCCGCCGAGCAATGCGAGCAAAGGGATCATATAGACCAGGAATGCCGCTTTCAAAATATCCGGCGTCTGCATCTCGATCATCACATCGTCCCCGACCTGAGCCCCGAGCGTATTGCGCACTTCAATATTCAACTCGCTTTGCCCGCTCTTGCCCATCTCACAGGCCTTACAGCTGCCACAAGCAGATCTTCTTTTGATATTGACGATCGCATACTCATCCTTCAGAGCCACGACCGATCCCATCTCATCCATCTATCTTCCCCTCCTCCGTCTCTCGGATCCTGCGTATCGTCGCCTCGACGATCTCATCATTCGGCGCGATCTCCTTTGCCTGAGAGATATATTCTTTCGCCTTTTGGATATCATGCAACGCAAGATACACCATCGCAACATTGTTGAGCAGTCCGACCGAGGTGCTGTCCAATTCGATCGCCGCAAGATAAAACTCCAGCGATCGTTCGTATTCACTCAAGTAAGCATAGCACACTCCCAGCTCCGCCAGCAACAATGTGCTCTGATCGTTGATCTCAAGCGCGGCACTGTATTCCAGGGTCGCCTGTTCCATCTTGCCGAGTGCTTTGTTGCAAAAACCCTTTGCAAATAAGATCTGGTATTTGAGCTCCAAATTGATCTCATCCATCCGTATCAACGAAAGTTTCTCCAGCGCATCCTCATATCGTTCCTGATCGATCAGTGCTTCCGCTTCGACCAATCCGTCAAAGGCATGGATCTCTTCGATCAGAAAATGAGCGCGCTCCTTGAGTTCGCCTTCGCCTTCCTCAAAAGCTGTCCGAAGCCTCGGCAAAGCGTTCTGATAGTCCCCTCGATTCAAAAAGATCAGCCCGAGCTGAAAACTCGCCGTATATTCTTTCGGATCGATCTCAAGAACTTTTTTAAAGCCTTCCTGCGACAGCAAGAGGAGTTCCTCTTTCAGATCTTTGTCCGAGATCTCTTCGCTAAACTCAGCACAAAGCAAGGCATGATCAAAACAGATATCCTTATGTTTCGGGTCGATCCCTCGTGCCGACCGCATATAAATGAGTGCGTCTTTGTACGCATTGACTTCAAGCTTTTCGATCGCCAGACTCATCGCCAAAAACTCCGGATTCTCGACCGCCTGATACAAAAAGTCAAGATACTGAGCGCGATGCTTGAAAGCCGGATCCAGCCCCAACAGATAAAGCATCGCCGTAGTGATCTGCTGTGTCGAAAAATGCTCGGCTCCCTTTGCATATTCTTTGATATCCTCCACAAAAACCGGGATCGTAAAATCCTGCGGGACCTCTCCGAATTTTTCCAAAAGCTCTTCCTTCAGTTCCAAAAAGGCGATCTTGTCCGTCGATCCCATCAAATAATTATCCAAGCTCAGTGCCATAATCCCTCCTGATCGCCGCAAAGTGCTCATCACCTTTGCGCTTATAGTCATAGTTGATGACGACCACATTGCTGCAAGTTATCATCTTTTTGTTCTTTTTATATTGTAGCACATCAAAGCTGAAATTGGACCACTGGATTTTTTTGAATGCCTCTTTTGCCGAGATCCCTTCATCAAAAGACAGCTCCCGACGGTTCTCCTCCTCTTTGAGCAACTCGAAGACCTCTTCTTTTGTCGCGATCTCCTTTGCCTTCAAAAAGTCGGGCACATTCGGATTTCTTCCCATCAACAGATAATCCAGCCGCAGCAACTCAACAAAAAATTCATGGCGATAATCATGCGCCTGCATCTGCTCCGATAGTAAGTAGAGCGCAAAAAACTCGTCATTCTTTTTCGTCAGATCGATGCGATGCGTCTCGATCACTTCTGCTAACCGCTTAAAAAGCTCATAGCCCTGAGTCTTGAAAAAGTGATACAGATAACTTATCCCGTTGGAATACCGCCCCTTGTTGTAATAGCGATCGAGCACATGCTCCACTTTCTTGAGCTCGATCAACTCATCCGCCGATATGAATCGATTGCTGATCACTTCGTATGGAGGGTAATCCCGAAAAACATAACCGTAGGGCTCGATCTGATCATAGATCGGACTTCCTTTCAGCAATTTGAGAAAACCCAGTTGCAAGGCTTGAGGCTGCAGATCGAACACATCGTTAAAAGAGCGGATGAATCGGGTCAATCCTTCGTAAGGCAGTCCTGCGATCAGGTCCAAATGCTGATGGATATTCCCGAAACTTTGGATCGTATCCACATTTTGCTTCAGTTTTTCAAATCGGTCGCCACGACGGATCGCCAAAAGGGTCTCGGCATTCGTCGTCTGGACCCCGATCTCAAACTGGAACAGACCTACCCGCGCGGTGCTGATGATATCGAGCAGATCTTTTTGCAACAGATAGGCCGTGATCTCAAAATGAAAATTGATCGCTCCGTCATCCAAGGTCATCAGATAGCGCACCAGCCTTGCGGCACGAGCGGCATCCGCATTGAAGGTCCTGTCCACGAACTTGATCTGACTTGCGCCAAGCGATACCAGCATCTTGAGTTCTTCGTAGACCCTCTGCTCTTCAAAATACCGGATCCCTTTGCTCGTCGCCGTCAAGCAATAGGAGCAATTGAAAGTACATCCTCTGGAGGTTTCATAATAGACGATCTTGTTTTCGATCGCTTCGCTTTTCTCCCCCTCATAGGCTCTCGGCACGATACTCAGATCCTGCGTTTCCATCGCACGCTTCAATTCCTGCTCCGTCGCCTCGTTACAGATCTCTTCCCCGTCTCTGAAAAACAGATTCGGTATCCGAAGCAATTCTTCTCTGCTTTGTTTTATCAGATCGGAAAACGAGAATGGATCCCCACTTTTTGCCCGATGCTCCCGAAAGATCCGATCCAGATCATAAAAAGCCTGTTCGCCTTCTCCCGCAACGATCATATCGATAAATCGCTCGCGCGCCATAAACTCCCTGACCCGGTAGCTCACCTCCGGACCGCCGAACAATATCACCGTTTTCGGACGTGCTTTTTTGATATTCTGAGCGATCTTCAGCGTCTTTTCGATATTCCATATATAACATGAAAAGGCTACCAGATCGTAGCCTTTGCTGAATATATCATAAAAGATCTCTTCAATGTCCTCATTGATGGTGTATTCTCTAACGTTGACATCACCCTCCATACATTTGGACAGATATTTTATCGCCAGATTTGAATGGATAAATTTGGAATTGAGCGACGCAAACAAAATCTTCATATTTCTCCTATTCGTATCTTCTCGCAAACAGATAACGCTGCGAAAAGTATTTTGAATCCAGTTCTTCGACGACGACCTTCATCACGGATCCCGAGGAAGCGTGAATAAATCTTCCATCCCCGATATAGATCCCGCTGTGTGTCACCTTGCTCGGCGCAAAAGCCCCTTGCTTATCGGCAGGACCTTCGCCTGCAAAAAGTGAGAGCGTATCGTCGGTATCGATCTTGATATCGTTGAGGTTGCCTGTATGTCTGGTGTCAAAAAATACGATGTCGCCGACTTTGAGATCTTTTTTGTCCACCGAAACGCCGGCTTCGCTCTGTGCCTGTGAAGTGCGCGGAACTTTTTTCCCCGCAAGGTCAAAAACATAGTAGATCAAGCCCGAACAATCGAACCGATCCGGACCATAAGCACCGTATCGATAGGTCTTTCCAAGCTGAGCATAGGCATGTTGGCTCACTAAAGCGCGAAACGGATCAAGGCCCGACACCTTTTCCGGAGCAGGCGAAAAACTCATCGCTGTTGCATTGCCTTTGTACGACGCGACTTGAGCCGTATCGGAAAGCAGATCCGATGTCTGCGCATAGTCCATAAAATAATCAAGACCCGTGAAGACTTCATTTACATCCTGCGCATAGATCCCTGCCGGCAAAAGGAGCTTTACCGCAACGATACCGGCTACCATTCTTTTCTTGTCCATATCCCACCTACAATATCTCTGTCAGTTTTTTACTCATTACCTTAAGTGCTCTGGCGCGATGACTCATTCGATTTTTTTCTTCCGGAAGAAGTTGTGCAAAAGTCTTATCGCTTCCCAGCGGAATGAATAACGGATCGTAGCCGAATCCATGATCGCCCATTTCGTTAAAGCCAATCATCCCTTCACAGATCCCCTTGTAAAGACCCTCCCGTCCATCCGGAAAAGCCAAAGCGATCACCGATACAAAACGAGCCGTTCGCTCCTCAAAAGGAACGGACATCAAATTTTGCTTCAACAATTTATTGTTCCGATGATCATCGCATCCTTCTCCGGCATAGCGAGCCGAATATACGCCCGGCTCACCATCCAGTGCATCGACCACCAAGCCGGAATCGTCGGCTAAAGCGATCTTGCCGCTGAGCTCCATCACTCTCTTCGCTTTGATCATCGCATTTTCTTCAAAAGTCGTTCCCGTTTCCTCGATCTCTAAGCCTTCCAGACCGACATCCGCCAACGAGAGCAGGCGTATATTATGTTTTTCCAAAATATTTTGGATCTCTTCGATCTTGTGTCGGTTGGACGATGCGATCACAAATTCGATCTGCCCTTCCTCATTTTGATAGGGGCTGTTATCATAGACCCTTTTTTCTTTCACGACTTCGCTTTGAGGCGGATAGATCTGCATCAGGATCTCCTCGCCCAAAACCTCTTTTTGCGCCTGTGTGATCTGACGGCAACCTTCTTGTGCCAACGCGAGAAGCTCATTGAACTGCTCCAGCTTGAACGGACGCTCCTCGCCTGTCGATTGGATCTCGACGAAATCTCCCTGTCCCGTCATCACGACATTCATATCGACATGTGCCGAAGAATCTTGTTCGTAACACAGATCCAAGATATATTGATCCTCGACGATCCCTACGCTGACCGCACTCACCATGTCAAAGATCGGAAATCGTCGGATCAGTTTTTCTTTCTTTAATTTATCGCAGGCAAGTGCCAGCGCAAGATAAGCCCCGGTGATCGATGCCGTTCTCGTTCCTCCGTCCGCTTGGATCACATCGCAGTCGATCCAGATCGTCTTTTCGCCCAAAGCCTTGAGATCGATGATCGAGCGCAGCGACCGTCCGATCAGGCGTTGGATCTCATGCGTCCTCCCGTCGATCTTTCCGCGAACGGAATCCCTTGTTTTTCTTATCTGTGTCGATCGGGGCAACATCGCATATTCCGCGCTGACCCAGCCGGTCCCCGTATTTTTCAAAAACGGCGGAACTTTGTCCTCAAACGATGCCGTACAGATCACCTTGGTCTCTCCAAACTCGACCAGAACGGAACCTTCCGCATATTTTGCATAGCCCGGTGTAAATCTTATCTCACGAAGCTCCTCATTTTTCTTCATTCCCTATCTCCCAAAATAATTGTCGATCCCTGCCGCAAGAGCAGAAACCAATGCCTGTTGATATCCCTCGTCCAATACCTGTCTCGATTCATTCGCATTAGACAAAAATCCAAGCTCGACCAAGATCGCCGGGACCTTCGTACGATTGAGGACCACAAGCTTCTCCCCTTTTTTCAGACCGCGATTGTTCGCACCCGTATGAGCGATCAGCTGCCTTTGTACCGGTTCCGCCAAAGCCTTATTATCCGGTGTATGCGGCACCCATGTTTCGATACCGTGCGCCGGATGGTTGGTCGCTCCTTTTTTCATCTTGACCGAATTGTAGTGCACCGAAATGAACATGTCCGCATCCAGATCGTTTGCCAAAGCCGCACGCTCCGTCAGCGTCGGATACACATCCGATTCTCTCGTCATGATCACTTCATACCCTTTTTGGAGCAAAACCTCACGTAAAGCTAAAGATGTTTTGAGTGCCAATGCTTTTTCCTGCACTTTTGTTGTGGGAGAAGTCGCTCCCGGATCCTGTCCGCCATGCCCCGGATCGATCACGATCCTCGGGACTGCGGAAGACATTCGATGGAAATGGATGATCAATCCGTAAGCATTTTGATCCACCGTGTAAGTAACATTGTTCCGAAGATCGATCGTGAAGCTGTTCGATCCTTCTTCGTTTATGAATCTGTATGTGGTGATCAAACGGTCCATGAGCTCCTTGTCCTCATTTCCTGAAAGATCCAATCCGTTTTTCATCAACACTTCATCCGAGATCTCCACAACGATCTGTTGTTGTCCCTGCGTAACTTGAGCATTTTCAAGTCCCATAATGTTCAAAGCGAGCGAGGAATTGTTTCGATCCCTCTTGTATTCGATCTTTGACAAAAAACTCATCGACGGTGCGATCGGAGCGATCGGCATTTCTTCCTGTAACAATGGAGTCGGATCCGTGTTTTGCGAAGTGTTTGCACTCTTGGTCTGCTGGTTATCCAAAACGACAGACAGTCCGGTAAAGACCTGATCCGGTATCCCTCCTGTATCGGCATGCCCCACCGTATGGACCAAGCCTAAAGCCATGATCAGGATCAATATGCTTTTCCTCATCGATAATTTCCTCCTCGTATGTTTATATTACTGCACGCACGAAACGATCATCCGTATCATGCAGGTCGATCTTTCTTACTCTGTTTAATAGAATAACACCAAAAACAACTTTTTTCAATTTATGTCATCTCTTTGTAATCGGATTGTAAAATTCACCTTTGTTTATCCCATTCCGATATACTTTTCCATCGACCGGAAAACTCCTTGAGTTAAACAAAAAAAGAGCGCTTACCTCCGATAAACACTCCAATTTAGAATTCATTTTAATAAATAAGTACTTTTCTAAAGATCTACGCTTCCATCACCGATTCTTCCTCAATAACATTTTCCCTTGCTTCTTCATACGCCTGCAAAATACGAGACTGTAGCTCCCACCTCATATCCGCATTGATCGGATGAGCAATATCTCTAAACTCGCCTTCCGATACTTTTCTGCTCGGCATTGCAATAAAAAGACCATTCTGCCCTTCAATGATTTTGATGTCATGAACTACAAATGCGTTATCAAAAGTTACAGAAACAATTCCTCTCATTTTACCGTCATCAGATAATTTTCTTACTCTTACGTCTGTAATTAGCATGATCAATACACTCCTTTTGAATGAAAGTATTAAATTGTTTAGATTTAGTTTACAACAAAAAAATTATTTTTGCAATACAAACTCTTAAAAAACTCGAACGCCAATAGTATTTTATCAAATATTGATCTATTCCTACTAATACTTTGTGTCAGATCTTGAGATCGGACAAAGGTCGATCTTATTGTCATTCTAAAAATCACTTTCTTTTTATTTCAATCATTTCAGTCAGATATAGTTAAAAAAGAGTTTTCTGTTATTCTCATTTCGGTCCGATTCAGTTTGCTTGCTGTTGGCTTATATCAAGAATTCCCCCCCCCGAAAAATATTAATCCATTCTAAAAATATTTCTTATTTTTAGCGTCTTATTTAATTTTTTCGTTCGGTCATTTTTATCATTTCTGAAATAATTCGATCGGCATCATTCATATCGTTGCAAAAAATTCTCGCTGATGTCGATCTTGATCTCATGAGCATCTTTTAATGTCATTAGCGAAAAATATTCCTGAGTATCTTTTTTGGGGATCTCCAGCTCCATAAAGACCGCTTTCGCTATCACTTTGGCATCAAATTCGCGCATCAGATCTTCCATTCCTTTTAAGGTCCCGCCTGCCCTCATAAAATCGTCCACCAAGATCACCTTAGATCCTTTTTGGATCGCCCGACGTGGCAAGGTCATGCTTTGGATCTTTCCACTGGTGCTTGACATATAATTGATCGCAAGCGAAGGTCCTTCCGTGATGCGCGCATTTTTTCTCACGATCACGAGCGGAAGGTTCATCGCTTTGGCTGTCATCACCCCGATCGGGATCCCTTTTGCTTCGATCGTGACAACATGATCCGCTTCACGATAATCGATCACGCTTGCAAATAGATCCCCTACCGTTTTTGAGACCCGCGGACTTGATACCAGATCATTCAAATATAAAAAACCTCCGACGAGTTTACGCTCCTCATCATCGATCCGATCGATCAGCTCACGGATCTCCTTGATCGCACGATCCTTTGTGACATAAGGCACCATCTTGATACCGCCGGATGCTCCTGCGATCGTCACCATCTTGCCCAATCCAAGCTTTTCAAAAACACTTTTCACTACTGAGATATCTTCACTCAAGGTCGATTTGGCAGTATTAAAAAGTTCGGTAAAATAACCCAGTGTAAATATTTTGTTCGGATTATCCGAAAGTATTTTGACGATCGCTCCGATTCGTTCGCTTTTTCTAAACTTCATAAACTCCTCTTATGATATTTCAAAAATATCCTTTTCTTTTATATAGTAGTATTTTTTAATGTCCTTCTCCAAGGACAACAGCACAGCAGATCCTATATTTACCAAGGCATCTGATATAAGATCTCCCCTGTTAGTATTATAATACCATAAAATAGGATCTTTTTCAGATATTTTTTTAAGAGCATGACTGTTCAAAAAGGATCGTTCGGATTTTTGATCTGCAAGCCGACCTAAGCGAGCAAAACATCAACATAGATCAGCCTCAATAGATCTTTAGAAATATCATGATAAAGATCCGATCGATCCGATGAGAAAAAAAGGGGCATACTATTATCCAATAAAATGATCCTATACATATATTTGCGTTTTGATGGAACGATGCAGCAATGAGCACCGTTCTCTACCACCTATAAAAATAAAAATGTTGTCAAGTGATAGCCCTAAAGGATATAGTATTAGAGCTGAGGTTTTTTCGTACAAAAATTGCCGGAGAAAATCTCCGGCAACCATCCCAACAATATTATATTTTATGCAGTTGCAAAACCTTCTTTTTTGATCAACTCGATCGCCTGATCCACTTTTGCTTCATTGACCAGTATGATCGGTCCTGTACAACCCATTCCGCTTTCAGCATAGATCCCATTTTTCCAAAGCATATTTACTGCATCATCAAGATCCATGATGTCCACACCTGAGATCTGTCCTGTAACGATCTCTTTTTCAGGTGCTACTGCTTTTTCAGCAGGTGCAGAGTTTTCTTTCTTGGAATTGTTCTTATCAATGATCGCTTTCCAATCGATCTTGTTCAATTTATCGTATTCAGCATGAGCGACCTGATCGATATTGCCCATCGATATATCAAACGCATATTTCAACGCATTTGCGATGACCGGTGCTCCCGAAGCTCTTGAAATGATCAGAATGTTTCGGTCAAAGCCCTCTCCGATACCGGGACCGTAACCATAGCCCGCCACTTCGTACTCTCCGCCCGAGTTGAAAGATGAGAACATCTTCATCAGTACATTTCCGGTCAAAGAATCCGTTACCATCACATCAGGAGTTCCCAGAAGAAGATCGTTTCCTCTCATTACGGTCCCACCGTCTGAACGTTTGGATTCCGTAAAGTTGATGTCGTAGCCTGCTGCTTGGATCTCTTTCAGAATTTTTTCTACCGTTCTCGCTCCATCCAGATTCAGGATCCCTACTGTCGGATCTTTGATACCGATCGCTTTTGCCGCGATGATCCCGCCGATCGCATTTTTGACCATTGCTTCGATCCGGTTTGAAGAAGAAGTTCCCGTTGTTGTTGCAATGATGAGCTCTTTCCCTTTTGCCGGCGTGATGACACGACCGACTGTCGATACTCCGATCGGGAAGTTGTAGTGCATCGTAACACATGCGGATATTTCACCCGAATCCAGCTTTTCTTCCATGATCTTGTACATTTCGTCTTCGCATTCTGTCTCATAGGTGAAAAGCCCGGTATCATTCTTCTTTCCGATAAGTGCAATATCAAGGTTTGGGTATAGCTTTTTAGCCAGCAAAGCACCTTCCAAAAGAGTTCCTTCTCCATGTTCGCTGCCAAGCGTTGTCAGCGCAACTCTCTTTCCGGCAGAAAAAGAACCGCTCTCGATCGCATTTGCTATATCTTCAAATACCTTAGCTATCGTTTTGTTCATTTGTTCCTCCTATTCAGCGAGGCTTTGAGCAAGTTTTCTCATAGCGTCAGCAATCATAACTTTGATCTGTGCTTCATCTACTCCGTTAGATGCAGCTTCTTTTCCCTTGTTCGCTTCCAGAACATAAGAAACTCCATCAAAAAGATTTGTCATCCTTCCAAGGAACAAAGATCCTTTTCCAACGATCATAACACGGTTGTACTCTCCGGCCTTCATCTTATCGATCGCATAGCCGACAAACGGAACGCCGGATGGGATATGTCCTTGAGTCGGAGCAAATCCAAGAGTACCGTATTTCTTCGCAAACTCAGCAAGCTGAGCTTTTTCAAGTTCGCCTCTCTTAACGCCGAGTGCCGCGATCATTTTGTAGTTAGCTTCCGGAACATCGCCTGCTCCGGCAAGTTTTGTGATATCCGGATTTTGCATCTCTACGGAATATTTGTCGATATCCGTGATCTTGATATTTCCGTTTTCCAAAGGCTGAGTAATAAGTGCTGTCATTACTGCTTGAGGTGAAGATCCTGTTCCTACAGTATGTCTTCCTACAAGATCCGTGTTAAGATATGGGGACACACCATCATCTTCAGATACAAGGATCGCAAATCCGCCAAGTACATCTTCCAATACCGGTGCACCTTTTTTGATATGGTCCTTCGCATTCATTCCAAGTTTCGCAGTCGCTCCACCCGCAACTACTACAACATTTTTGAATACGCCGGATTTGACCAAAGATGCCGCGGAGATCACCGCATGAGTAGGCGCGGCACAGAATCCTCTAAGGTCGGATCCGGTAGCGTTTACGAATCCGCTGCATTCAGCGATCGCTTTCGCAAAGTTACCGCCACCACGCTGATTCATGTCGCCACAAGCCTCTTCTGAACACTCGATAACATAATCTACCGTTGCCGGATCGATGCCGGAAACTTTTACAAGATGTCTTGCTGCAAGAACACCGGATGCCTTCACGACAAGATTCTCAAACATAACATGTGCTGTCAGGTTTGTATCTACATCATGCGCTCTCTTCACGCATCCTACCAGTTTACCTTCATGCTCGATCGGCTCGGAATGTTCTTCTTTTACAAATCGCTCGATCACTTCCTGATCTTCGCCTTCTTTCATTGCAGCAACATCCTGCTCTGTAAAGATCGGATCATTCTTGATCACTTCGATCGCTTTTGATGTAAACTCTTTGTTCAGCTTAACAAGGTCAAACGCATCCACGACCTTCATCATAGAAATGAATTCAAGCTGTGGCTGGATCTCTCCGAATTTTCCATATCTGGATGCTCCTTCAACCTTCTTGTCGAACCAAGGCTGAGCATATCGATCCAGATCGTCCGGGAAAAGATTTCCGATGTACGATTGATTCGGCGGATAAGATACGACCTCTTCATAGGTTCTAAAGTGATTCTTGATCTCTTTTAGAAATTCCGATCCCGGATTCGTCTTTAGTTCTGTCTGCGTCGTCGTTCCGTTGTTATAGATCATATCCGGCGTGTGTACAAGTACATAGCTTGCACTTTTGATTACCGCTTTTGACATAATGTCCTCCCAAATTTTCGGTTTTTTCAAAAGTAGATGGACGATATGCCCATCTACTCCGAATAAATTAGTCTTCAAATACTGTTTGTGTATGGACCTCAGTTTCAAGAGCTTTAAGAGCTTTCTCTACAAGCTTTCTTCTAAGGCTATACTCTTCTTTGGCATCCAATGCAGGATTTCCAAGAGGATGTGGTATCGCTATCGTTGGGATGATCCTATTAGCTCCAACCGTTAGAGAGATCGGTACTACTGTACACATGTGAACTACCGGGATCCCGGCTCTCTCGATCTCCTTGACCATCGTTGCACCGCAACGAGTACAAGTACCTCAGGTCGAAGTTAGAACTACGGCATCCACTTTATGAGCAAGAAGATCTTCTGCGATCTCTGCCGCAAATTTTTTCGCATTTGCAACCGCTGTTCCGTTTCCTACGGTAGTATAGAAGAAGTCATGCAATTTGCCGATCTTTCCTTCTTTTTCAAGATCTCTCAACACATCTACCGGAATAACGCGGTCTGAGTCAAGATTTGCATATACCGGGTCATATCCGCCATGCGCTGTCTCGTGATCCGCTTCGGTAAGATCGTTAAATTTAGAAATATCATACTTACCGTATTTTTGAGCGGAAGATGATTCGATCCTGTCCGGATTTCCTTTCGGTACGATACCGCCGGAAGTTACGATCGCGATCTTAGCCTTTGTCATGTCAGCAACCGGTTGATTAGGTGCGACCCTGTCGAAAGCAGGCATTGGGTATTCCGTAGTAAACGCTTCCCCTTTTAGCTTCGCAACAAGCATATTGACAGCTCGAGTCGCTCCTCTTTCCTTCGCAAACATATTGACGCGAACTCCTCGCTCGATGTATCCTTCCTCTGCCGGCGTTCCGATCTCTTCTTTACTCAAAACTTTTTGAGCAAACTTTCCAACTGCAGGAAGCGCTTTTCTCATTCCCGCCGCAGAATCGGAAGTGCGGACGATGTAAAGATTTTTCTTGAATACATCGACTCCGGGGTTTTCATCATACATTGCTGTGATCGCAGGAACGCCCAATTGATCGATCACCATCGTACATACCGTTCCACAAGCCATTCCGTATCGTCCGGCGTTAAATGCAGGTCCCGCGATCACAAGGTCCGGGTTTTCCGCTTTTATAAGAGACAGTACTTTTTCACTTGCTGATTCGAGGTTTTCATTAAAGAATGAGTCTCCGCAAACGATCGTTGCAACAACTTCCGCATCATCTCCAAGATTGCCTTGAAGCTGTGTTGTGATCGGCGGTAAAGCTTCCATTTTGATCGGCTCTTGTCCAGCGTGCTCTTCTCCACCAATACCGGCATAGAACTGGTTGATATAGTGGACCACTCTTGTTTTTGCCATTTTATCGCCTCCTAAATTATTTTGTTTTAGAAATTGCCACTTCTGATGTTTTTCATCTCTTCGATGATCTCATCAACATTTAGAACCATTTCCATCATACCGACTTGCTCATCGAATACGTCCGGATCTACCTCGTTCTTGATCTCCGGCTCTACTGCATGATATACTGCAAGTCCAAGTGCCACTCCTGCTAGTGGTCCTGCAAAAGTAGGGTCTCCTGCAGTTACTGTTTCAGCTGCCAGTCCGGCAGCTTCGGCTTCCGCTGCACCAATGATAACCATAACGTTGTCTTTTCCATATTGATCTGCTGCATCCTTAACACGTTTTTGGTTCTCAAGGTCCATCGCGCCAGCCGCGG
>JAUMYO010000029.1 GCA_030528605.1 Peptostreptococcaceae bacterium
CTGAAGAACTATCTGATTGGAATTATCCGGTTTTATGGTTATATCGAAGAGATCGCCATCATAGGGATCATCCTCTTCCACGGATCTTCCGTCCACCGAAAATTCGACATCTTCTTCCTCATCCGCATCATGAAACTCCACTTCAATATAAGCTTTTCTTTTTTGTTCAAGTTCAATACTGTCATCGGGATCATAGGTCGCCCATTCCCCCTTGCCCTGCTTGTATCGGATCTCAAACGGCAATTCTTCGTCATCATCCGGTATCTCCCAAGGATTCGGTCCGCTGTCTTTCTTTGCCTCGACTTCCACCTTGATCTCGATCGGATCATAACCGGGTACTGTAACGGTAATGGTTTCCTCGCCCGCCTTGATCGCTTGGAGGACCAGACCTAATTTGAACCACGAGCCCTGAGCTCTTGCTCCGGAAATATGTTTCCCTTCATACCAACGAGCATCCGCCTCACGGTCTCCGATCTTAAATCCGACCCTGGAATTCTTCAGTTCATCACTGCTTTCTTTCGTGTATTTTACAAATACACGAAATCTCTTGCCTTCCTGAACGGTAAACTTGTTCTCGGTGATCGGTCGCCATTCATGATTTTCATGATCATATTCGATCTTAAACGGCAACTCTTTTTGCTCAGGCGCATCGTCCTGAGTTTCTTCGGCATCTTGCATCACAGCCGCCGCTTCGCTTCTCGAATACATCGTCTCCGGCTCATCCGCTGTAGAGAGCCACGGCGCGTAGTTCGGAAGCAACAGCAGGATGCTGAGTATCACAGCCGTCATGCTTCGGATGCCTTTTTTCCACTTTTGATCCATCTTTTTTCCTTTCATTCTTATTATAGATATTATAGTGCTCGGTCTTCTTCCTCCTCTCCAAAGAAGCCCCTAAAACTTTGCATCAAAAAAACTCTCGTCCTTGAAGATCGAGAGTCTCTGCGAGATCCTATCCATTGTCGGTCATGACCGATCACTTTTTGTTCCGATGAAGATCCTTTCTTATATCGAGATACGACGCGATATCCGAGCAGATCCGCAATGGTCCGCACGATCGGTCGCAATGTTTTTCAATGATATGCCGCTACTCTCTTATCCCAAGAATAAAGCAAGTCCGACAGGCAGGTCTTCCGGCTTCGATTCATCCTCCAAACGCCTTCCCGTTCTTCCAAACAGTGGCATATCGTTCTTCGTCCTCGTCACGGCAGAGGTAACTGCGGGGGGATCACACCCCTCTTCCCTATTAAAAATAAGATCCCGATCGAACAACTTCCTTGCGAGATCGAGCATCTTATTTACCGATCAAACTATTGATATAAAGTTTTATTATCGTAATGGTATCACAAAGTGTTTTCCCTGTCAATGACCCCTCGGATCTTTCTTTGCTCGATTATATTAAAACCTATTTGGATCCGGAGTATCGATCCGATCTCTATGAATGATATTCCTAAATATCTGTTAAGAGTGATCTGCCGATCATATCAAAAATTTTTCTATGCTGTCTATCCGGTTTTAGTATGGATCCTCTCCATCGCCATCCGGCATAAGGAGCGGTCCGATCCGTGTGCCGATCATATCAAAAGGGCGCTGCCATCGGCAACGCCCCTTGCTTGTTATGATAAGAACTTGATCGTACTTCCCGGATCCAGCAGCCACTCGATCGAATTTTTTTCATTCTCCACCAAGTGCTCATAGCCCGTCAAATTGGAGCTGAAATGATCCGGAACATCGACCTGCGCATCCAACGCGCTGATCTTCACATCCGACTGTCGATATCCCCCTGCCAACTTAAAATTGGTCGTCGAAAGCGAAGACGTTCCGTTAAAAGCTCCGGCAAAGTTTTCCGGCAAAGACAGACCCAGATCCGTCTGATTCAAACTCACAGACATATTGCCGGCATACGCATCCGGTAGCGCGATAGTGGACTTGCTCATATTCATATTCGCTTCGACCTTGGATCCAAACCCCTTCGCCAATACCAGATCCGATACGCTCTGGTCCATATTCATCGACAATGCACCGGACTTGAAGATATTTTTGCAAGTCACATTGGACTGTGCCAAGTTGAGCGATATGCTCTTCCATTTTTCATTCGGCACATAGATCTTGATCGACGGCTTGTTCTGTTTCATCGACACCGGTGCGATGATCACCTTGGCACCGTATTTTCCGTCCGACAATGACACGACATGCGACTTTTTATCATAGACCACCTTGACCGGCGTGCCTTCTTCTTTTAAGAAAAATTCCACCGTCGCATCGACCACATCCAATGTAAAAGTCGGATCGATACGCTTGATCTTCTTCACCTGTGCCGGCTGAACATTCTTCGTTGTATTTTTTTTCGTGTTCTTCTTAGCGACCGCCGAAGCCTGTTCAAAACCGATCTTCTCTGCCGATCCGGCTTTCACGCTCGAAGCCTCCGACAAGATCGTTCCTGATAACAACAGCATCCCCGCCATAGCCGTTGCAAAAAACTTATGGATCATTCTTTTTGAGTTTCTCATAAAACACCTCTTTCTTTTGAATCGTTTCATTAGATCCTCTAAACTACCACCTATTTTTTTATTCTAACATCGATCGCCCGAACTTTCAATCAAAAATCAAATTTGTCATTTTTTTGTAAGAAATCCTTCAGGATCATTTGATCGTTCTTTTCAAGAAAAAACCTCATAGATCCGGCGTCGCCATCCCGTCTTTCGATCGGGATCGCTCCGCTTTTCCATGAGGTCTATGCGATCTTATTTTCTAAACAGCATCCGAAGATCCGAAAGTGCGGTCCCAAAATATCCTACCGATCCCGAGATCTTTTTCCCGATATCATCACCGACCGGCGATCTTTCCAAAACACTGTGATGTCCGATGAAAAGCTATTATACTGAGGACTCCTTCGAGCCTACCCTATCGATCTTGAGTGCTGTTTTGAGATATCTGTCGAGGCGATCTTTCCGATCGAATAAGGAATAGACCCATTTCGATCCTTCTATCGGATCTCCGTATCACTTGGTCAGCTCGATAAATTCTTCGATGGTCTTTTCCACCATTTTGAGTGCGCCTTGCCAGAAATCCTTCTTGCTGAGGTCGATGCCCATACCCTTCGCCGTATCTTCGACCGATCCTACCGTAGTCGATCGGAGCATCTGCTGATACTTTTCGACAAATCCTTCCGGTTTCTCCCGATACAGCGCGTACAGACCTTTGGAGAACAATCCGCCGAATGCGTACGGGAAGTTGTAGAAGCTGGTCGTCTCGGAATAATAATGCCCCTTGTTTACCCACATATATGGATGGAGCACCTCCGGATCCAGCCCGTCGCCATACGCTTTGCGCTGTGCATCCAGCATGATCTCTTCCAATTCATCCGCAAAAAGGAAAGCGGACTTTCTTTTCTCAAAAACTTCGGTCTCAAAGAGATATCTCGAGTAGATATCTACGATGATCTGCGTCACATCCTGCAACTGCTGCTCGATCAGACCGATCTTCTCTTCCTTCTCCGCCATTTGGATCAGCGGATCAAGCAACAGATTCTCATTGAAGGTCGAAGCCGTCTCCGCCACCGGCATCGAATAATCACGGTTCAGCGGCAGATGGTCTTGGATATGAAGCCCATGGTAAGCATGACCCAGCTCATGCGCCGCCGTGACCAAAGAGCCGAGCAGCCCGTCATCGTTCAGCAAGATCCTGGATTGTTTGATGAAAGGCAGATTGTAGCAGAATGCTCCGCCGACTTTACCTTTTTTAGGGAAGATGTCGATATGTTGTTTTTCATACATTTCCTTCGTCATCTCCGCAAGATCCGGCGAGAATCGGGAGAACACATCCACCAGGAAGTTTTTGGACTCCTCTACGGTAAAAGTTTTGGAGCTGTTGCCCATCGGCGCAAACAGATCATAGAAAGGCAGACCGTTTTTGTGTCCGAGCAGGCTCGCCTTATGCTTCAGATATTTTCGGAATACCGGCAAAGAATCCTCCATCGCGGAGATCAGCGCGTCCAGCGTTTCACGGCTCATACGCGACTGCTCCAGCGTTTGCTCCAAAGGACTTGTATAACCTCGAAGCTCGGCGATATCGTTCACCTGCGATTTGATATTGTTCAGCGCGAATGCGATCGGCTCTTTGATATGACGATACATCGCAAGCTCCGCCTCATACGCCTTCTTGCGCACCGCCGGATCTTTGTCGTACGCGAGATTTCTCACTTGGGAAAGTGTGATCGCTTCCCCGTCAAGCTCCCCTTCGACGATCGAAGTCAGATAGCTTTGCATCGTGGACCATGAAGAACCTGCACTCAGATTCATCTTTGCGATGACCGCTTCCACATCATCGGAAAGAAGATGGGATGCGCTTCGTTTTGCTTCTTCAAAATAGAATTTATACTGTGCAAGATAAGGATCCTGCATGATATCGGTCTTGATCGTTCCCAAGAATTTTTTCAAACGTACCCCTTCGCTCGAAAGTTCCGCCACCTTGGAATCCAGGATCGAAGCATAGTTCGCACTCACCTTGTCCGTCGTATCCGTCGCCATATTCAGTGAGATGAACGCGCCCAGACGGGAACAAAGCACATCGATCTCCTCCGCCAAGGCGATGATCGCCTTGATATGATCCAACCGATCTTCCGTCGGCATCTGCTTTGTCTTTTCGATCATCTCATCGATCTTTTTCATATCGGATCTGAATCCTTCGCTCTCATAGGAAGGATACAGGTCCTGTAACGTCCATTCGTACATATCGTACCTCCTTCAGAATTTTTGTGAGATGCCATGCAGCCGGTATTTTTCATCATCCGCCTTCCCAAAAGGCACTGCCTGCTCCGTATCCGTCATTCGCCGCCAAAGCTTTCTCACTCCATATCACTATATCATTTTTGGACTCTCTTTTCAATCCTGTAGCAGCGAGAAATCACTCCATCCGGCAAGTTCTTTCCGCACTCCGTACCGCAAAGCATCCCGGACACTTTTTGAGGCGACAAAAAAAGTGGCGAGCTGCTAAGCCTACCACTTTTGATATCAATTCTTCGCGCTGATCCGATCGATCGACTTGCGGAGTTTGAACTCCAACAGTTCGAGCTCCACCGGCTCTTTGCTCTTTTGTTTGTATTACATCTTTTCCATCGTTTAATAGACGATGGTACAGGATCATTGGAAATGGTCCTGCTATAAAACCGGGACTTTTAGATCTCTTTGTTTTTAGACTCTCTCTCTTTACGGTTGGAATTCGTTCCATAGATGAAGGCTCCTATCAGACCGCCCATTGCTGTCAATATGGTAGCATAGCCGACCACACTTTGACCGCTCCAAATCACAAAGCCCCCTATACTTGAGATCATGCTTGCAAGGACAAATCCTAAGATCATCCCTAAGCGACCATCCCTAATTTTTGATCCTATCACTTTATTTTCCAAGCTCATCCTATGTTTTGACTGGTTCTCCGCCATAGTCAATATCCGATCGGCAGCACCCGGTAAAATTTTTTCATAACCCTCAAGAACAGATGGCGGTGGAATAGGACCGGAAAAATGCGCTTCACTATAAGAACGATGTTCTAACACCGCTTTACCATCTTTGACCACCGGTTTACTCGACTTCTTCTCCGTCATATTCCTTTATAGCCTCCCTGATATCATCTCCTACAGCTATCCAGTCCGATCGAAGGGCTCTATGATCCATTTCTATTGCATCGCCGGAGTCATTATACATATTCAATGAAAGCCCCCAATCGACTAGTCTTCCAAGTCCCTCGATAAGTGATGGTTCTGAAAACAAATAATGCGATCTATTCATAACATCACCCCTCTCCTAATATAAAAGAATTCGATAAAAATATCCCATCCTTGTACAATAAAGTTAACATCTTTTACAAGTTTTGTCAACCACACGGATGCTCGGTCTACCATTCAAATTCCAAATACCTGCCGGAGATCCGTTTGATCTCGTATGATCTATCTCCGGATAGGCATCGCATCTCATCATAAAAAGTATCATCCCTAAATAAAGACCGACCTGTCAAATATAGTTTTCAAACCAATTCTCAAGGTCGGTATCATCCTCAATTCTTCGCGCTGATCCGATTGATCGACTTGCGGAGTTTGAACTCCAACAGTTCGAGCTCCACCGGCTCTTTGCTCTCTTTGATCCTTTTCTCGAGTCTGTCCCTTGCTTCTTCGGCACGTTTGAGGTCGATCTCATCGACGAATTCCGCCGCATGGCTGATGATGGTCACATGCTCTTTGGTCACCTGCAACAGACCGCCGGCAAGCGTGATCTCCCGATATTGCCCGTTTTGTTTGATCGTTGCTTTGCCGATCTTCAGGATCGACACAAAATCGATGTGATCCCGCAACACCATCATCTCTCCTTCCGTCGTACGCACGATGATCCCCTCGACTCTGTCATCAAAAAACAATTTATATGGAGTAACGATCCGCAAATCAAATCCGCTCATGATCTAGTCCTCCTTTTTTGCTTTCTCCAATGCTTCCTCGATCGTTCCGACGAACAGGAACGCAGATTCCGGCACGCTGTCATGCTTGCCTTCCAGGATCTCTTTGAAACCTTTTATCGTATCTTTGAGCGGAACATATTTTCCTTGCATACCGGTAAACTGCTCCGCAACGGTAAACGGCTGCGAAAGGAAGTTCTGGATCTTTCGCGCTCTTGCCACCGTCGTCTTGTCTTCATCTGAAAGCTCGTCCATACCGAGGATCGCGATGATGTCCTGCAATTCCTTGTAACGCTGGAGTGTGGACTGTACCGCACGAGCCACCTCATAATGCTCCTTGCCGACGACATCCGGCGAAAGGATACGAGAGTTGGAATCCAGCGGATCGACCGCCGGATAGATCCCCAGCGACGCGATATTTCTTGAAAGTACCGTCGTTGCATCCAAGTGCGCAAAAGTCGTTGCCGGTGCCGGGTCGGTCAAGTCGTCCGCCGGTACATAGACCGCCTGGACCGAAGTGATCGATCCCGCCTTGGTCGAAGTGATACGCTCTTGCAGCGCACCCATCTCCGTCGCCAGCGTCGGCTGATAACCTACCGCAGAAGGCATCCGTCCGAGCAAAGCCGAAACCTCCGACCCTGCCTGCGTAAATCGGAAGATATTATCGATGAACAGGAGCACATCCTGTCCTTCCTTATCTCTAAAATACTCCGCCATCGTCAGCCCCGAAAGCCCGACTCGCATCCTCGCTCCCGGCGGTTCATTCATCTGACCGTAGACCAGTGCCGTCTTATTGATAACGCCCGACTCGATCATCTCATTGTAAAGGTCGTTGCCCTCTCTGGTACGCTCGCCGACACCGGAGAATACCGAGATCCCGCCGTGCTGCTTCGCGATATTGTTGATCAGCTCCATGATGATGACCGTCTTGCCGACGCCTGCACCACCGAAGAGTCCGATCTTTCCGCCCTTGAGATACGGCGCGATCAGATCGACGACCTTGATCCCCGTCTCCAGGATCTCCGTACCGGTCTCCTGCTCTTCATAGCTCGGTGCCGGTCTGTGGATCGGCCATCTCTCCTGTGTCTCGGGATCCGGTTTGTTGTCCACCGCTTCTCCGAGCACATTGAAGATCCTGCCGAGCGTCGCCTTTCCGACAGGCACTGCGATCGCTCTTCCCGTGTCCACCGCCTCGACATTACGGACAAGACCGTCGGTCGAACTCATCGCGATGCAGCGCACGACATCATCGCCGATATGCTGTGCCACTTCGACTACGAGCTTCTTTCCGTCAAGATCGATCTCTATAGCATTCAAAAGGTTCGGCAGTTCATTCGCCTCAAACCGGATATCTACGACCGGTCCGATGATCTGGACCACCTTTCCCACATTTTTGTTCATTCCTTTTCCTCCTTATCCCGTGATAGGATCTATTGCAGGGCATCCGCGCCGCCGACGATCTCAGAGATCTCTTGAGTGATCGCCGCCTGTCTTGCCCGATTGTATTGCAGATCCAGATTTTCGATCATCTCACTCGCATTGTCCGTCGCCGACTCCATCGCCGTCCTTCGCGCTCCCTGCTCCGCCGCATAGGCATCGACGATCGTGGAATACACGATCCCCTCCAGATATCGCGGCACCAAAGTATGGAACACCGCTCCCGGAGACGGTTCGTATTCAAACGACCCCCTCTTGGTCTGCACTTCCCCTTCTACGACAAGAGGAAGAAGTCTTTTGATACGCGGCACCTGCGACAGAGATGATACGAACTCGGTGTAACAGATGAATGCCTCATCGACCTGTTTTTTGTCAAAGGCATCCATCGCCAGACCCACGATCTTTGCCGTATCGACAAAGTTCAGATCCTCGGCGATATGCGGAAAATTCGCCAGGATCTCATGACCCCTTTTTGCAAAAAACTCCTGCGACTTTCTGCCCACCGTGATCAACACGGGATCCTTGCCCTGCATCTCGCCGACCGCCGCCTTGAGCAGGTTGGAGTTATAGCCCCCCGCCAGACCGCGGTCGCCTGCCACGACGATGAACAACGAACGTTTCACCGGTCTTACCACCGTATAAGGTGAATCCGTGATCCTTGTATTCTCCAAAATATTTTGGATCGTTTCTCGAATGATATTAAAGTATGGTCTCGACTGCTCCACCTTTTCTTTTGCTTTTCTGAGCTTGGAGGATGCGACCAGCTCCATGGCTTTTGTGATCTGCATCGTACTCTCGACGCTCTTGATGCGTCGCTTGATGTCCTTCATACTTCCGCCTGCCATGTTTCCCCTCCTTTACCTATCTTCCTGCCAAAAAGCTCTTGATAAACTCCAGGATCGAAGCCTTGAGCACCTCTTCCATCTCTTTGGACAATTCCTTGCTGCTTCGGATGCTCGCGCCGACTTCCGGATGCGTATCATCCATATAGCGGTAGAACTCGCTCTCGAATTCTTTGATGTCCTCGACCGGGATCTCCTTGAGGTATCCGTTGTTGACCGCATACATGATCATCACCTGATGCTCGACTGAGATCGGAGAAGCATTCGCCTGCTTGAGCACCTCCACGATGCGCTCTCCTTTGGCAAGCCGTTCCTTCGTATCTTCGTCAAGATCCGAACCGAACTGCGCAAAAGCTTGGAGCTCTTTATACTGGGAGTATGCCAGTTTGAGTGTACCGGCAACTTTTTTGATCGCTTTGATCTGCGCATTACCGCCGACCCGTGATACCGAGATCCCCGGGTTTACCGCCGGTCTTACACCGGAGTTGAACAGATCCGTCTCAAGGAAGATCTGACCGTCCGTGATCGAGATCACATTCGTCGGGATATACGCGGACACGTCCCCTGCCTGGGTCTCGATGATCGGAAGCGCCGTCAACGATCCGCCGCCCTTTTCATCCGAAAGTTTTGCCGCACGCTCCAACAATCGGGAATGCAAATAGAATACATCGCCCGGATAAGCCTCACGACCCGGCGGTCGTCTGAGGAGCAGCGACAACGAACGATATGCCACCGCATGCTTCGACAGGTCGTCATAGATGCAGAGCACATGCTTGCCCTTGTTCATAAAATATTCGCCCATCGCACATCCTGCATAAGGCGCAAGATATTGAAGCGGTGCCAGCTCCGAAGCCGTCGCCGAAACGATGATCGAATAATCCATCGCGCCGTTGCGCTCCAAGATGTCGGCGATCTGAACGACTGTCGAACGCTTCTGTCCGATCGCCACATAAATACAGATCACATCGCCGCCCTTTTGATTCAGGATCGTATCGATCGCGATCGTCGTCTTTCCTGTTTGTCGGTCTCCGATGATCAGCTCCCGTTGTCCTCGCCCGATCGGGATCATCGCATCGATCGCCTTGATCCCCGTCTGTAGCGGCTCATGCACCGACTTACGCTCGATAATACCCGGTGCGACCGTCTCCACCGGCATGAATTCCGTGGTCTTGATCTCGCCCTTGCCGTCGATCGGCTGCCCGAGCGCATTGACGACACGACCCAGCATCGCTTCGCCGACCGGCACCTGAACGATATTTCCGGTCAGACGTACCTCGTCACCCTCTTTGATCTCATCATCCGATCCGAGCATTACCGCTCCGACACTCTCCGATTCCAGGTTGAGAGCCATCGCGTATTCGCCGTTGGCAAATCGCAGCAGCTCCCCAGCCATACATTTCTCCAAACCGTGGATCCGCGCGATCCCGTCGCCGACCTGCATGACCGTGCCGACATCAGATACTTGGAGCTTTTTATCATAATTCTTTATCTGTTCTTTGATGAGTGCCCCTATTTCTTCAGGTCTAAGATTCATCTATCTATCACATCCTTGCTCAATTATTTCTCCAGCTCCGCACGGAGATCCGCCAGACGGCTACCGATGCTCGCATCCAGCGACCTCTCTCCGATCCGGACCTTCATACCGCCAATGATGCTCGGATCCACGACATTGGTCAATTCGACCTTCTGTCCGAGCTTCGATCCCAATCTGTCGACCAGTCTCTTCTTCTGATCCTCCGACATCTCGACCGCCGTCACCGCTTCGACATACGCGATCCCCAGATGCTCACGGAGCAATTTTTTGTAATGATCCGCGATCGACGGCAAATGATCGAAACGCTTGTTATCGACCAGCACCTTCAGAAAATTCTTCACCGGATCCTCGACCTTACCGCCGAAAACCGTCTCGATCGAAGCGATCTTGTCTTCCCTGGGGATCTGCGGACCGGTCAAAAAAACCATATACTGCGGATTCTGACGCATGATCTCTGAGATCGCATGCAGCTGCTCCCCGATCTTCTCCGGCATCCCATACTCCAGCGCGAGCTCAAAAAGTACGCTCGTGTAGCTGCTCGTTACTAGCTCGACCATCGTTCATCACCTATCTCATCGATCACTTCATCGATCAACTCCCTGCTCGACCGCTCATCCAGCGACCGATCGATCAGTTTGCGCGTTGCCATGATCGCCATATCCGCCACTTCGCTCTTGAGACTGCGAAGTGCTTTTTCTCTTTCCGATCCGATATCTTTTACAGCCCGCTCTTTCAGCTTCGCGGACTCCTCTTTCGCAAGCTCGACCATCTCATCCGCACGGATCTGCGCATCGGCTCTCGCCTTTTCGATGATCTGCCTTCCTTCATTCTGAGCCTCTTCGATCTTCGTGCTGTATTCCTTCAAGATCCTGTCCGCCTGCTCTCTCTTGTGCTCCGCTTCCAAGATCGAATCCTCGATCTCCTTTGCCCGCTTATCCATAAACTCACGCACCGGTCGGAACAACTTCTTTTTCAAGAAATAAAAGAGAACCAGCATATTACAGATCGTAATGATTATCGTCCACAACTGGACATCGATCAATCCCGCCATCGCTCGCCTCCTTTCTCGTATCTACCTGCACGGTCTATACAAAAGGGTTTGCAAACAGCAGGATCAACGCGATGACAAGACCGTAGATCCCTGTCGTCTCCGCGACCGCCGCTCCGAGGAGCATCGTTTTGATGATATCTCCCTGCGCCTCAGGCTGTCTTCCTACCGCCTCGGCACCTTTGCCGGCAGCGAAACCCTGACCGATCCCCGGTCCGATACCTGCGATCATCGCAAGACCTGCGCCGATCGCTGAACACGCCATGATCAAATCTTTTCCTGTAATACCTTCCATCGTGAAATCCCTCCTAAAAATTTTCTAAAAAGCTAATCCATCGCTCCCGAAATAAAGATCATCGACAGCATCGCAAAAATGAATGTTTGCAGCAATCCGGAAAAAAGGTCGAAATATGCGTGCAACACTATGGGTATCCCAAACTGCAAAAACGGGATACTGCCCCCCGAAAAACCTGCCAGCGCGGAATACACCAAAGACATAATGATCAATCCCCCTACCATGTTTCCGAACAGACGGAAAGATAGCGAGATCGGCGTTGCGATCTCCCCGAGCACATTGATCGGCGTGAGCGCAACAAAAGGTTCCGTAAGACCTTTTAAGTAGCCGAAAAACCCTTTTCTTCGGATCCCGTTGAAATGGATCAGAAAAAAGGTCATCAGAGAAAGCGACAGCGTCGTGTTCAGATCCGCAGTCGGCGGTCTTACGGCAAAAAGACCGGAGATGTTGGAAATCGCGAGATACAGGATCAGCGTACCGATATACGGCGCAAAACTGAGCTTGTCCTCTCCCATGGTCGAAGAAGTCAATCCGTAGATCGCATCGACAAATATCTCCACGGCATTTTGGACCCTTCGCGGGACTTTTTCAAAGTTCTTCGTCAGGATCGATGAGCCGATGATCAGGATCGCCATGATGATCCAGGTCGTCGTCACCGTCTCCGTCAGACGAAATCCGCCGATGAGCGGGATGTCCTCGCTGAAAGTATAGATGATCTTTGCTCCAAACTCCATAGCGGACTCTCCTTTCCTCAAAAATTCGTTGAATCTATTTCAACACATCTCAATACCATATCGGCAAAAAGATGGGTCAAATAACTGCATATTTTTTTACTCGTTCGGTGTGCTCCCGTCCTTTGTGAAGATCGCCAGGATCAAGACCGCCGCCTTGATCGTGAGCAACCCTGCCAAAGTTCCCAAGATATGGACATCCTCCGATCGGATCGATGCAAAGATCACCGCCAGATATACGATCATCCGAAGCGCATATCGCGACATCATATAACGCTGCGCCGCCTCCGGAGAAAGCGACACCGCCGTGCGGATCGTCCGCTCCGTCTGCCAAAACATCAGCCCTGCGATCACCGCGCCGAAGATCACCCCGAGCGCGATCGTCCGGTCGTGCGGCAACATCAGAAACGACACCGCCGAAACTAAAAGCGCGAGACCTCCTGCAAGACTCAGCACGCGATACTTTATATCTTTCATCCCGTCAAACCCCTTGTAACGATCTCTTCTATCCATATCTATCTCAGATCGTCCTCATCCTTTGTCGGTCCCTCGGCGTTCCGCTGTTTCTCGAGCATATCTCGCACCCTCCCGGGCATCAGAAGCTCGATATCATCCGCACTCCGCTCCTTCTTCAGATCATACATATTCGCGATCAGATTATAGACCGAAGACATCCCGACCCCGAGCCCGATCAGGATCCCCAGCACGATATATCCGTTCCCGAGATGCCAACGACGGACCATCCCGCGAGTCAGCCAGATGCTGAAGATCAGCGGCAGCAAAAAGGAGATCGCGATCTGACTCACCAGCGCGAGACCTTTTCCGATCTCCCAATTTACCTTACGAATCGATTTTTTTCTACGCATGACCCCGCCCTTCAATATTTGAATATTCAATACCATTAAATATACTCCAAAAGTTGTGCGATGTCAAATCAAAATTTGCCTTTTTTGCTCCGCGAGCCTATCTACAACAATGGTTTCACCATTCCAACAGCACTGTTTTCGATCCGGCAAAAAATTTTGTCTCCCGCATACCGCTTCCGCTCCCCTCCATCCGCTTTTCGACAAAGAGCGATCCGGCAAAAGATCCGGCACGATCTTTTTTGAGGAGGCTCGCACCACGATCCCTTAGCGAAAGAGTGCACGGCTTTCCTTTTTTGCTTGAATATATCGCCACTTAGGGATATAATGAGCATATCGACGGAGCGATCGCGGTCCAAACGCATCCTTGTCTTCGCCACGAACTGAGGTCACGATGCTCCGTCCTGTTTCACAACGGCAATTTTTTTACATAACAGCCCGGGACTCGATACGGTCTGAGAAGCCGTCCGGTCTTTTGGAAAAGATCGGCTCCGCTCAGACCTTTCGTTCCGGATCCCCACCGAAATGAGGTCGCTATGAATCTATACATCGGTATCGACGCAGGTTCGACTACCCTTAAGCTCATCGTGCTCGATGAAGAAAAAAACATCCTCTACCACAGCTACGAAAGACATTTCTCCAAAGTGCGTCCGCTCGCATACGAAAAGATCGCTTCGCTCGCGTCTTTGCTTTCGGGTCATCCGCTCCGTATCGCGATCACCGGCTCTGCCGGCATGGGGATCGGCAAAAGTGCGCATATCCCGTTCGTCCAAGAAGTTTTTGCTACATCGCTCAGCGTCAAAAAATATCATCCGCAGACCGATGTCGTCGTCGAACTCGGCGGAGAGGATGCGAAGATCCTCTTTCTTCAAGGCGCGCCCGAAGAGAGGATGAACTCCTCCTGTGCAGGCGGCACCGGTGCATTTATCGACCAGATGGCGACCCTTCTCAACATCTCCGTCCAAGAGCTCGATGAGCTCAGCCTTCAGGCGGACGATATCTATCCCATCGCTTCCCGATGCGGCGTGTTCGCCAAGACCGACATCCAGCCCCTCATCAATCAGGGAGCCAAAAAACAAAATATCGCCGCCAGCATCTATCAGGCAGTCGTGGATCAGACCGTTGCGGGGCTCGCGCAGGGTCGCACCGTCGAAGGCAATATCCTCTTTCTCGGCGGTCCGCTGACCTTCCAGAAAGGCTTGCAAAACGCCTTCGTCAAAACACTGCGTCTGGATGAACATACCGCGATCTTTCCGCCGCATGCGGAATACTTTGTCGCGCTCGGAGCAGCCGAATATGCTTCCGAGCAGACCGAGCGATATACCTATGAAGAACTGAAAGACGCGCTCCACGATGCCGCTTCCGCCAAAGAGGAGTTTGAGTATATGGAGCCGCTGTTTATGAGCCGTGAGGATCACGAGGATTTTGTCCGGCGACATTGCTCTTCCGATGTGCCTCGCGCTTCTCTCGAGCATCACCGCGGCAAAGCATACCTCGGTATCGATGCCGGCTCCACGACGACCAAGATGGTGCTGCTGAATGAACAAAATGAGATCCTCCACGAATACTATAGCTCCAACAAGGGCGATCCGCTCGATGTCGTCAAAGAACAGCTCGTCAAGATCTACGCACAACGACCCGACCTCACCATCGCCTCATCCGCCGTCACAGGCTACGGCGAAGAGCTGATCCGCAGTGCCTTCTCGATCGACCACGGTGTCGTAGAGACCATCGCGCACTATATGGCGGCAAAATATTTCGACCCCAAAGTCGACTTCATCATCGACATCGGCGGACAGGACATCAAATGCTTCAAGATCGTCGATGACAACATCGACTCGCTCATGCTCAACGAAGCCTGCTCCTCCGGCTGCGGATCTTTTATCGAGACCTTCGCGACCTCGCTCGGATATTCGGTCGACGGATTTGCCAAGCTGTCGCTCCGATCCAAACGACCGGTCGATCTGGGCTCTCGCTGCACCGTGTTTATGAACTCCTCCGTCAAGCAGGCACAAAAAAACGGTGCAATGCCGGAAGATATCGCGGCAGGACTGGCGATCTCCGTCGTCAAAAACTCCATCTACAAAGTCATCCGTGCCGCCGACCCCGAAAGCCTCGGCAAAAACATCGTCGTACAAGGCGGGACCTTCCTCAACGACGGCGTGCTGAGAGCCTTCGAGATGCAAGTCGGCAGGACGGTCACAAGACCTGCGATCTCCGGACTGATGGGTGCATTCGGCGCGGCACTTTTTGCCAAAGCACTTGCCGAAAACCACGGCAAAAGCAACATCATCACGCGTGAGGATCTTGAGCGATTTGCCTATGAGTCCTCGACCGTGACTTGCAGCTATTGCACCAACCGCTGTCTCCTGACCGTGAGCAGCTTCTCCAATGGTCAAAAACTGATCTCCGGTAACAAATGCTCCCGCCCGCTGGCAAAAAAGACCGACAACGAGCTGCCGAATCTCTACAAGTTCAAGCAAAACTACCTCGCTCGATCCGGCAGTTGCAAAGGCGAGCGACTCACGATCGGACTGCCCCTCGTGCTGAACTTCTACGACACGCTGCCGTTCTGGTTCACCTTCTTCAAAGAACTCGGGTTCAGCGTCAAGACCTCCGCACGATCCTCCCGGACGCTCTACCGGCTCGGACAGCATACGATCCCGTCCGACACCGCCTGCTACGGTGCCAAACTCGTCCACGGACATATCATCGACCTTTTGCAAAAAAAAGTCGATGTCATCTTCTACCCGGCGACCACCTATAATATCCGGGAAGGCATCTCCGACAATGTGTATCATTGCCCCGTCGTCGCCTACTATCCCGAAGTCATCAAGTCCAATATCCGATTCGATGACAAGACGGGATTTATGTATCCGTATATCTCGATCCACGAAGAAAAGATCTTCTCCGATCGGATCTTTCCTTACATTCGTCAGCTCGATGCCCGTATCAGCAAAAAAATGATACAGCAGGCGGAAAAGATCGCAAGAGGAGAATATCTCGCCTTCCACCGTGCAATACTTGAAGAAGGCAAACGTGCCATCGACTATGCGCAGGAAAAAGGCGAAAAGATCCTGCTCCTCGCCGGCAGACCATATCACGCCGACCCCGAGATCAACCACGGGATCGATCGGCTCGCAGCCGACCTCGGCTTCGTCATCCTCAGTGAAGATGCCGTTCCCGTCGTCCAAGGCGAAAGAGTACAACATGTCCTCAACCAATGGAGCTACCACGCGAGGATGTATAATGCCGCACGATATGTCGGCAAACAAAAAAATATGGAACTCGTGCAGCTCGTATCCTTCGGCTGCGGACTGGATGCCGTCACCTCCGACGAGCTGCGCGCCATCCTGCACCGATACAACAAATTATACACACAGATCAAGATCGACGAGATCAACAACCTGGGCGCCGTCAAGATCCGACTGCGCAGCCTGATCGCCGTGATGAACGAAAGAGAGAAGAAAAATGCAAAATAGCGGCTTTGCGGTATTTACCAAAGAGATGAAAAAAACACATACCATCCTCATCCCACAGATGCTCCCGATCCACTTTCGCCTGCTCAAAGAGGCACTGCTGCTCGAGGGCTACAACGCTGAGATGCTCATCGACACCGACCGCGCCTTCGTTGCCGAAGGGCTCAAATATGTCCACAACGATATGTGCTACCCCGCCATCCTCGTCATCGGGCAATTCATCCACGCCCTCAAGAGCGGACGCTACGACACCACCAAGGTCGCACTCATCATCACCCAGACCGGCGGCGGTTGCCGTGCCTCCAACTACATCCACCTGCTGCGCAAGGCACTCACGGACTCCGGCTTCGCCCATGTGCCCGTCATCGCACTCAGCGCAGGAGGGCTCGGGAAGAGCGACGAATTTTCTTTCGGCACCAAATTCATCAACCGCGCGGTCCATGCCCTGCTCTACGGCGATTTTTTGATGTGTCTCTACAATCAGGCGAGATCGCGCGAGCTCACCCGCGGCATGGCGGAGAAAAAACTCGAAAAATGGCTGCGCATCCTCGCCCTTTACTACAAAAGTACCGCCTTTATGAGTTTTCGGCTCAACTGCAAAAAGATCCTCGATGACTTCAAACGCATCCCGATGGATCCCACACCGAAGATCAAGGTCGGCATCGTCGGCGAGATCTATCTCAAATACTCCAGCCTCGGCAACAACGATCTCGAAAACTTCCTGATCGCAGAAGGGGCGGAACCCGTCGTCTCCGGCGTGCTCGACTTCGTGCTCTACTCTCTCTCCACCAACGAGACCAACCGCGAGCTCTACGGGATCAAAAAAGACAAAAAACTCTTCACCTCATCCGCAAAAAAGATCCTGATCGGAATGCAAGACCAGATGATCTCCGTCATCGAGCGCGACAAGACCTTCGATCCGCCTGACAGCTTTGAAGAGCTCTACACCATCGCCGATCCCGTCATCTCCAAAGGCGTCGTCATGGGCGAAGGCTGGCTCCTCACCGCCGAGATCCTCGCCCATATCAAACACGGCATCGACAATGTCGTCTGCGCACAGCCCTTCGGCTGCCTGCCCAACCACATCGTCGCAAAAGGCGTGTTCCGCGCGATCAAAGACCGACACCCTACAGCCAATGTCGTTGCCATCGACTACGATGCCGGTGCCAGCCAAACCAATCAGGAAAACCGGCTCAAACTGATGCTCGCCACCGCGAGGAACAATCTGAAAAACAAAGAATGATCCTAAAGCCCGATAGAGATCCCCGATACTGAAAACCGATAGAAAGCATAAACATATTTTCGTTCTTTACTCCCGAGATCGATCAAAGTCATACACGACGATCCCCGGGTCGTACAAACATTAGAAATATCACTCATAGAGTTCGGTCATAGAGGATCCAAGGGGGCATTATACCACTATTCTTTTAAGTGATGGGTATTAACGATCCGTGCCTCGCAAAAGATCTGACGAAATGGTTGCCAAACAGATATGATCACATCTATCGAAAAATAGTATCAGGCTCAAACAGGTATTAGGTTCATACTATCATCCAATAAAACAAGCCTATCCACTTTCCGTTCTGATGAAACGACGAAACGGGCGATCGCATCGTTCGATATAATATAAAAAATAAAAATATCGATAAGTGCTGCCGGCTCTAAAGAATAATAGTCAAACGGATCTTGTTTCAGTATGACAAAAAGACCGCTCGCCGTACTGTGATCATACACGATCGTGCTATGACCAAAGTACAACGAGCGGTCTCTTATTATCTCAAAGAGCGTATTTTTCAGTTCATACTATCATCCGATAAGATCACCGGATAAATACCCTTCCGACAGAACACATGTAGATCCATCGTTCCCTACAAGCTATGAAAAAGCATCGTTATACTAAGACCCTTTTGAACAGACCGCATCGATCCGATCCCGATGGATGTCTCCAAACATTCGTCGGATCAATGTACCGATCGTTTCGCATAGTCTATCGACCGCATCAAATAAAGAACGGACATATTCCTATGACTTCTATAAGGTTTCGGTATCAAATGCCGGCTCGGAAAATGGTATTCGTTCAAAGATGCTTATCGATAGCGATATTCTTTTTGGCTCACGAGCTTCTCCTTCTCGATCGTGATCACGAGCCTATGCTCTCCGATCTCGATCCGGATCTCGTCATCCCCCTTGAACGCACCGTACCACATCTGCATTTCGTGGAGGATCCCCGAATAAAACTGGAATTTGTTTTCCTTCGGTGCCTCGACTCCAAAACCGCCGAAACTCGCTTTGGCTTCCTGATATCCATAGGTCGTATCATTGACCAGGATGCTTTGATCCTTCAGCAGCTCCTTCATCTTCAGCATATCCTCTCCATTTTTGAATTGGAGCTTGGACGGTTCAAACGATGTCGCTCGGTACGAAGCGATCTCCGGGAAGAACTTCTCTTCGCCTTCCGCCAGCTCGACCCACTGTTTTTCTTTCGGCTCTTCTACAGGCGGTGCAGGCTGATCCGGTCCCGATCCGCTCGCCGGCAGGATGTACTCCCTCTGGCTCACGATCTTATCCGTTCTTCGGGTCGCATCGATCTCAAGGACCAACTCCCGATCCCCCGACCGCAGAACGACCGTGCTTTGATCTCTAAAATGCTTCGGATCGAAACGCATATAATATGTCATCGCCCACGGATCATTATCTTTGCCGAAGTCATACTTCTTATCTGCCGGATCTTCTGCGCTTCCGAATCTTTCTCTCGGCTGCTCAAAAAGATACTCCACATCATTCACGGTGACTGCGACCTTCTTATCCGGTGAAGTCATCATATTTTTCAACTTATCTCGGTCCGACTTCGATGCGAGCGACAGCGATGCAAAATTCGTGCCGAACATTCGATAGTCTTTGAACAGCGGGAATTCCTTCTCCGCCTCCGTGACTTCTCTTTTCTCATCGCCATTTGAGTCCGGCTGAGAGTTTTCGACCTCACGGATCTTCTCCTCCAGTGCCTTTGTCCACGATTCGACCTGAGCCTTGTCCGATGCGGTCGCCTTCTTCGCTTCGATCTCCGCGATCAGATCCTTCAGCTCCTTTGCCTTGGATGCACTTTTTCCTTCCGTATCCAGTGCCTTCGCCTTCTCGAGCGTCTTCTCCAGCTCCATCATCGCTTTTTTGAATGCGTATCGCGGCTCGAGCGTTCCTTTCGCGCCTGTCTGCTTCTCCACTTGTGCCAACGCATCCAGCTCAAACATCACTTCCTGCTCGCCCACCACGATACGGATCACATCCACATCGCCGGAAAGCGCGCTCGGAAGGATGAAGATCTCCGGCGTATCCTTGCTCCAGATATATGTCGAGCTGCTGTTCATCGAACCGACGGTCCAAGCCGGTTTTTGCTTTTGTCCGTTGATATACAGCTCGATCCCCTTGCGCTGCAATTCCATCTTCGCATCCGCATCCTTCACGGCGACTGCCAAGACCTCGATACTGTCAAAACCTCTTGAGACCGTCTTCTTCCCGATGTCCAAAATATTCTTCACCATCTGCGAGTCATCGACCTCTTCCTTCGCGCCGATCGCAAAAGCGACCTGCAATGCCGGATAATGATCCGCTACGATCTGCAATATATGATCGCCCGCCTCTCGGAAGGTCCCTGCCGAGATCACGAGTACCGCGCCGTCCCAGTAGTAATATCGATCTTTCGCCGGATCGACATCGCCCAGACCGTCTCGATGCAAAAGACCCGCTTCCGAAGCGGCGATCCCCGGTCCGTTCACGGCGATCTTCTTCACATTTTTTACAAGATCCGGACTCATTCCGGTGATCCGAACTTCGTAGCCGAGCTTGAGCTTTCCTTCCGCCTGCAAATTCAGATCCTCACGCTTCGGCTGCAGATCGATCCCGATCTTCAGCGGTTTGTAGTCCTTCGCGATGATCTCGATCGACGATCTGCCCCGTCCGAGCTTATTTGTCTTCAAGACGAGTCGGTCTCCCTCCACCTGATAGTCAGCGGATGACAGTGCCGACAAAGTCCCCGGAAGCAGGATCTTCTCGATCGCCTTCAGATATTCCGCGCCGTTTTCAAACTGGATCACAAGATCCTTCCCAAGCTCCATCTGCCGGATCGCAAACTTCGGCGTGCTCTTGCCCTTCAAAAGATACGACCGCTGTCCCGCACCCAGTCTGCCGTCCTCCAGCACTTCATGGATCTCATACGGACGATCCTTGCTCTCCTGCAAGCCCAGCTTCACAAAATCCTCAAAGCTCAGATACCTATTCTTTTTCAGCTTCGCATCCTTCACCGCATCCAAGTATCGGTTGTATGAATACACATCCGTAAAACCGTCATTCATCACCAGATCGATGACCCCGCCGAACTTCCATCTTTTGACGATCGCCTCGGCATGCTCATTTTTGATCCCCAATTCGCCCAGCAACAGCGCATTGGAAAGCAGATCTTCGTTGAAGATAAGGTCCGCCGGCACATGCAAGGACCCGCCACCGCCGGCATCGCCTCCGCCTCCACCCGGAGAACCGCCGCCACCGGTCGCCGAAGAGACGACATCCACGCCGCCAACGACCGCCTTCGGAACGATCGACTTCAAGGACCCTCCGTCCGAATTCCCGCTTACCCGTCCTTGGATCTCGAACTTCTTCTCAAAGCTCTTGAACCCGTCCGCATGGACCTTCAGCGAATAGACCCCTTCCTGATCGATCGCGCCGTTAAAAATACGCAATATCTTTCCTACCAGCCAATACTCATCCTCATATTTCAGCTGATGTACGCTCCCGTCCGGTCTCTTCATCTCCACCAGCGTGATCGGCATACCGAACCCATAGTTCATATTTTCGACTTCAAATACGATATCCTCTCCGATCTTCGCCCCCGAAGAATAGATCAGCTTCGGCACTTCCTTCTGAACGACATGCACTCCGAAAAACTGCGTCGGACCTCCGGCGGATCGGATACGGATGCGATGCCTTCTGTTATTCTCCAGATATCGGTTCGGAACGACTTGGATGATTTTTGTCGTAGGAAATCTCGGATCGCCCGCCACTTCTTCAAAAACCAGCGCGTCCCCCTGCACCTTATCATATTCATTGACCACAACGATCTCCGAGATCTTTTCAAACCAAGACTTTTTGGCATCCGTATCAATCAAAAACTTCATCTCGATCCGCTCCCCGACTTCCGCCGGAGCGGCATAAAACTTGACCCGATCCGATTCCGATGCGGTCGTCGTGCCGAAGGTCGTCTTCTTCGGCGATGTGATCAGATCTCCGTTCTCATCATACGGCGTCAAATGCTTGTCCCATATCGGGATCCGATGGAACGCTTTGAACTGATGAGGCGCGGCATACGACAGATTCGAGGACAGCACTGCCGCCAGCGCCACGCTCGCTACCAACTTTTTATATCTCAAAATGACCTCCTCCTACTTCACGATCTCTTTTTTCTGAAGATCATAGATGCCTTCCTGCTTGTCCGCGATCTTTACGATGCGCAGCTCCTTATGATCCAATTTTTTGATCTCCCACTTCACGATGGTATCCTCATCATTGACCGCCCGCGTCCGGATCCGTTCTCCATCCACATAGATCTCATAGTCGCTCGCCGATCCCTCTCGGAATACGATCGTCAGATACGACGCATAGCCCAGCTCGATCACGCGCGTCTTTTCAAGATCCAGGACCTTCTCCAAAAACTTCGGCGTTTGCTGAGCCGATCCGGCATTTCCGCCACCGCTGCCGCCGCTTGGCGATCCACCGCTCGGAGCCCCTCCGCCCGTCGTTCTCGATCCGCTCGGAGCCGATGCGAGAGGCGTACTGCTGTCCGCGATCTCTTCGCCTTTTGCGATGACGAGGATCCCGGCATCCGGCTTGGTATCGACAAACTTCACATCCTTCTCCTCGATCCCGTCCGCCAAGATCACCTTGCCTCGGATCGTCGCTTTGTCAAATACGACGCCCTTCACACGCACGACGATATTTCCTTGGATCGTACCGGTGATCGTAGTCGCCTCATCCACATAGCGCACCACCAGACGATCCATGATCGCCGCAAACTCCGCTCTGGTGATCCTGCTCCCAAGATCCAGTTTTCCATTGGAACCTACCACGATCCCCTGGTCCACCAAAGATGCGATATACGGTCTGTCCTCATCCGAAAGTCCCTTCGCATCCGCAAAAGCATCCAGCTTCTGCGCATCCTTCGACTTGAAATGAAAAGCCTTCGCCAAAAGAACAAAAGCTTCGCCTCTCGTGATCTCCTGTTTCGGCTGATATTTTTTCGCATCCGGCGCGAGATTTTTTGCGACCAGTCTGGCGATCGGATCATAATACCACTGCCCGACCTGAACATCCTCATATCCTATCGGTGCCGTCCCCTGATAATCCAGTGCCTTGCTCAGCATCGAAGCAAACTGCCCCCTCGTTATATTCGCTTTCGGACCGAACTTCCCCTCGCTCCCGACAAGGATCTTGTTTTGGATCGCTCGTCGGATCGACTCCTCCGCCCAATGTCCTTTGATGTCCGCATAATCGGCATAAGATAATGATGAACCGATCAGCAAAGCCGCCATCATTATCGCCAAAGATCTTTTTCTCCTCATGCTACCTCCAATATAGTGTACTAAGGTTAACTAATGCTAACCTGGTGCAACCATTATACTTTTATAACTCGGCGTTGTCAAACTATTTTTTGATGTGACAAAAATCATTGATTTTATTCAAAAAAATGATCCAAGCGGTCCCCAAATTCCGCTCCCTTGATCTTATCGCATACAAAAAAGCGACCGGGCTTTCCTGATCGCTTTTTCACCTTCGACATCCTTTTATACTTTTGATCGGTATGTTCTATATTTTCTTCCTTTTGAAGCTTCGATCTGTCCTTTCCTCACCAATATGCCGATCAGCTCCCTCGCTCTTGATGACTTGATCTGGAGCAGCTCTTCAATGTCCGATGTCTTAAACTCATCATGTGAAGCCGCATAGACCATGATCTCCATCAGTTGCAACTGCACGCTCTTTATCGCCGCTTTATCGCCGCTCTT
>JAUMYO010000121.1 GCA_030528605.1 Peptostreptococcaceae bacterium
AGTGGAGCTTGATCTATATCACCGTATATCAGGTCCTATATGACAATATCTTTCCTCATTTGGACATCTCGCTGTTAAAAGATCTTAGCGTAAGCGATCCCGGCGAACTGATGATCGGGATCCTCCCCTCGCTGATCTCGGTGTGGGTCGCGCTGATCTTCTACAAGATGAAGGAAGGATCGCTCCAGTAGCTTTTTCGGAGCGGAGGATGGATGATATCGAGAAGCTTCCCCGATGATATGAAGAAACGAATTTCAAAATACCGCTTTTGGTTTAGATAATGAGATATAGTGAGCTGTCACAGCTCGGAAGGGAAATTATGGAAAGAAAAGTAAACAAGATCGCAAACTTCGGAAAGATCGTATGGCTTTATACAAAATACCAGCTGATCACAAAAGGACTGTTGTTCTTGCTGATATTTCCGGCAAGCTCACAGATCATGAAGATGTTGCTTCGCTCTACCGGAAGGACCAATATCTCCAGTGGAGATTTTTTAGGATTTATCTTCAGCATACAGGGCGCGGGAATGCTTCTATTGGGCTCGGCTCTACTGGCTCTGCTGGTCGGAACGGATATAAATGCTTTTATCATCATGAGTGCATTGATCCGCGAGGGACGCATCAAGATGACCGCCAAACAGCTTTTGTTTGTCGGGATCCGGTCGTTGAAGAATTTTTTGAAACCCGCCGGACTTCTCCTGATGCTCTATATCGCGATCATCATCCCGCTCGTCGGGATCGGATTTACCATAGCACCGATGGAAGGATTCGCGATCCCCAATTTTATCACGGATGTTATTTTCAAAAACAAGCTGTACAGCACTTTGTATGTCGTTTTGATGACGGTCCTGAGTATCATCAGCGTACTGCACCTGTTCACATTCCACTATGTCCTGCTCTGCGATCTTCAGATCGGAGAGGGGCTGAAAAATGCGCGCGCGCTGATGAAAAGACATTGGAGATCGTTTTTGGTCGACTTCGTCTTGGTCTTGCTGGCGATCGCCATCGTAGTCGCTGTCATTCTCGTGGGCGCGATCGTTCTGCTCGTATTGAACGCTCATCGGATCTCGGAAGATCCGATCATATCCCGAATGATCATGATGTGGGGAATGCTTTTTGTCGCCGAAGTCATTGCTTTTTTGTTGTTTATGACGGTCCCGATCATAGCGGATCGGCTCACGGTATTGTTCTATCGCTACAATCTGAAAGACGGACATCCGATCGAGCTGAAGGTGTCCGTGGATGCAAGCGTTCCGGGCGAAGAAGCGTTCAGCAAGATCCGACTTCGTACAAAAATGCTGCTCGCGCTCTTGGGCATATCGATCGTTTCCGTCAACTTGTTGATCGCTTCGTTTTGTGCCGTCTATTTTGATGAGATCTTCCGATCCCATCGTCGGATCGACATCGTAGCCCATCGCGGAGGCGGGGATCTTGCGGCGGAAAATTCGATCGCCAGTTTGGAAGCGGTGATCAAAGAGGGTGTCGCGTGGAGCGAGATCGATGTGCAGCGTACGAAGGATGGAAAACATATCATCAACCATGACCCGACCTTCAAGAGAGTGACCGGCGATCCGCGAAGATCGACCGATCTTACGCTGGATGAGATCAAAGAGCTTCGGATCAACGACTTGTTTGACAGCAGTCGTCCTTCACAAGAAGTCGCGACCATCGAAGAATTTTTGGATCGGGCGAAAGGCAGGATCGGATTGTTTGTCGAGCTGAAAGGAAGCACGGCGGATCAAAAGATGGCGGATGATGTGATCGCCATGATCAAAGAAAGGGATATGCTCAAAGAAACGGCGATCCTCTCTTTGGACTATTCTTTGATACAATATGTCGAAGAACATTATCCGGAGATCGACACCGGTTTCCTATACTTCTTTTCGATCGGAGAAACTGCAAAGATGAAGGGCGATATCCTCATCATGGAAGAGCAGGAAGCAACTCCGGAAAAAGTGGCGGAGATCCAAAAAGCAGGAAAAAAAGCCATCGTCTGGACGGTGAACACGGAAGAGTCCATCGATAAATTCGTCAACTCCAATGTGGATGGGATCATCACGGACTATGTACTTCGTGTAAAAGAAGGAATGGATCGCAGAGACAGCCGAAGTGACTATGAGATCATCATCGATAACTTTTTAGACTAAATAACGCTCCGTCAACGCAAAAGTCCGGTGTGAAAAAAAGACGGATGATCAAATGATCGCTGACATCGCAGATGAACATCCGCCGGGAAAATATCGAGTAAATTATATCGTGAACCAATTGGAACGATCCTATATCGACTTTAATGTCAAAGAGGGCGATCCGATGTATCTGAAACCGGCAGACCGATCGAAGCTCCGGTAGGATCCGGGTAAAATAGATCAGTGATAAAAAAGCGGGAGTTCTTTTATGAGGATCCCCGCTTTTTTATATGGCGAGCGCAGCTGATCGGGAAGCGACCGTCATGCCGATGCCGACATCCTTTAGAGCCTCCATTCTATACTGC
>JAUMYO010000122.1 GCA_030528605.1 Peptostreptococcaceae bacterium
GATTAGCTATCTTTTTTCTGTAAAGGATCATTTCATGATCGAGCTTCATTTTTTGACCATACCATCTTGTTACCGCCAGGAATACTGTGAAGGGCAGGATCAAGTCGAGCTCCGTTTGGAGCTTGTCAATAGAAAAACTCCACAACAACTTGACACGACCCTTTGTCAAAAAAAGCCTTGCAATATTTTCAAGTTAGTGGTAAGATAACAAAAACAAACAACTTTTGTCTTAAGACAAAGCAATACTCGGCGAAGACGGGGACTATAGGCTGTGATTTCCTTCAGAGAGCAGATGGGTGGTGAGAATCTGCGGAATAGCTGTCGGATCTACCCCTGAGCCTGCAGGCAAACCTGCACGTTGGCAGACGTTACAGCCCTGAGAGCTTCGGCTGAATTTAGGTGGTACCACGATCCTCGTCCTATGTGACGGGGATCTTTTTTATTTATGAAAAGGAGGACTTATGTTAGACATCAAAAGGATCAAACAGGATCTTGACGAGATCAAACAACTTATGGATATGCGTGGCGAAAAAGACTTTTCTCTCGATGAAGTCATCGCACTGGATGACAAGAGGATCGAGCTTTTGCAAAAAGTGGAAATTCTAAAGAATGAATCCAATGTCGATTCAAAAAAGATCCCTCAATACAAAAAAGAAGGCAAAGATGTTACGGAGTTGATGGCAAAACTGAAAAAACTTTCCGATCAGATCGGCGAACTGGATGATCAGGTCAAATCCGTCGAGACAGAGCTTCGCGACAAGATGATGCGCATCCCGAATGTTCCAAGCCCGAATGTTCCAAAAGGCGACAGCGATGAGGACAATGTAGAGATCCGTCGCTGGGGCGAGCCGACCAAATTTGAATTCGAAGCAAAGGCGCATTGGGATGTCGGAACGGATCTGGATATCTTGGACTTTGAAACCGCCGGCAAGATCACCGGAGCACGCTTCACGCTTTACAAAAAGTACGGAGCAAGGCTCGAGCGTTCTTTGATCAACTTCTTCCTCGATACGCATACGGCTGACCATGGCTACACCGAGGTACTGCCTCCATTCATCGCCAACCGTCAAAGCTTTATCGGGACCGGTCAGCTGCCGAAATTTGAAGAAGATATGTTCAAGCTGGAAGGTCCGGAATATTTTCTCGTACCGACCGCAGAAGTTCCCGTGACCAATATCCATCGCGATGAGATCATCGATGCGGAAGAGCTTACGATCAAATACTGCGCATATACCCCATGCTTCAGAGCGGAAGCAGGATCCGCAGGACGCGACACCAGAGGATTGATCCGTCAGCACCAGTTCCAGAAAGTGGAGCTCGTCAAATTTACCAAGCCGGAAGATTCCTATGCCGAGCTTGAAACTCTGACCGCCGATGCGGAAAAAGTGCTGCAGCTCTTGGGGCTTCCTTATCGAGTCGTCAAGATCTCTTCCGGGGATCTGGGCTTTACCGCAGCTTTCAAATACGATCTTGAAGTATGGATGCCAAGCTATGGACGCTATGTGGAGATCTCTTCCTGCTCCAACTTTGAAGATTTCCAGGCAAGACGCGCCAATATCCGATTCCGTCGCGGCAAAGGCGAAAAACCGGAGTTCGTACACACGCTCAACGGTTCCGGCGTAGCGATCGGAAGAACGGTCGCAGCCATCCTTGAAAATTATCAGCAGGCAGACGGATCTGTCGTCGTTCCCGAAGTTCTCCGAACTTATATGGGCCTCGATGTGATAAAATAACAAAAGACGATCTTGAAAATATCCGATCTTGTAGTATCATACTAAGACCTGTTTGGACCTATCCTATCGATCCAAGCTCCTATGAGTGATATCCCCAAATATTTGTTGGATCGATCTGCCGATCGTATCCAATAAGGAGCGAATATCTCGATGCTTTTTATCAGGTTTCAGTATCATAGCGGCAAATGATCGAATAAAGCAAAAAGGGGCTGTCACGATCTACGACCCTTGCACAAAATATATGATAAAAAACCTGTGGTTTACTACTATATTCTGTGTGAGATCTGTATTTTGTAACAGCCCCTTTTTATGTCCATTATTTTCCAAGTGATCTTTTGATATCCCCGAGGTTTTCGTTGATATTGAACAGGACGATCATAAGCTCCGCCCAAACTCTCACCATCAGCGGTCCAATAATGATCGTTGCCAATCCCTGCAGGATCATTCTTTCGCCGGTAAAGTAATTTCTGGTCAGGATCATCCCCAGACCGGAAAGGATCACCCCGATCATACCGAGAACATAAAGCACCTTGATGATTTTGGTCGATATCATCCTATCAAAACTCATAAAAGACGATAGGATCGGTCCCCCCTCTCTTTTTGCCGTATTCGCAAACTGCTCGAACTTCTCGGAAGCTTCCTTTGTAAAATTCTCCGCATTTTGCCTGAAATCATTCCCATTGTTTTGGTTGTTTTCGTTCATTGACATGACCTCCTCAAATTATTA
>JAUMYO010000123.1 GCA_030528605.1 Peptostreptococcaceae bacterium
TAGAAAATATGCCTGTGGCATATTTTCGGAGCAAGTCCCATCGCTCGCACCAAAAAAAGAGAGACAGTCGGGAAGCCGGCTGTTTTTTGTTAGGGCTGGAAAGTTTGAGGGACTTGAACGGCAAGGCGGAGCCGCAGCCCGGCGTGATAGAAAATAAAAAACCACCCTATGAAGGATGGTCGGATGGTGCACCAGAAGGGACTCGAACCCCTGACACGTGGCTTCGAAGGCCACTGCTCTATCCATCTGAGCTACTGGTGCATTAAAATACTTTATAAATATATCATAAGGTGGATATTTTTTCAAGGATAAATCGGCTAAATTTTAAATAATGTGGGAGAGACTGAGGTATAAAGAAGATCCTAAGAAGTGTGCAAAGTCTTTTGCCGGTCCCAAGCTTCCGGAGGAGATATTCGTTCGGCTCATGTGAAAACGAAAATAAAACTTGGTGCGGGGATGGATCACGATGATCTTCAAGATCATTTAAGATCAAAAGATCTTCCGTTGTGCAAGATCATCTCGCTGTCGGGCTTCATCGAATCCTATCGTCGGGAGCGATCGGGGATGCTGAGATGCCCGAGGATCTCTTTGGTCTCAAGGTCGTAGATGGAGACGGCATCGTCTTCAAGCACCGCGCAAGATCGAGAACCGTCGCGTGGCAGGGAAGTGCTTCCGGGATTGAGCACGAGGATCTCCCCGTCCGAATCGAGCACTTTGATATGGCTGTGTCCGAAGCAGACGATGTCCGCACCGAGCTCCTTTGCCTTCCAGATCATTTGCATCATGGAATAATGATGACCATGGGTCACAAAGAATCTATAAGGACCGATATCGGTCAGCAGGTAAGGAGAGGACAGGTCATGCCCCAAGGATCGGGCATGTTCTTTGGTATCTCCGTTGCCTCGTACGATCGAGATGTTTTTTATCGCGCGGATCTTTTGGGCAAGCGCATCGATCGCATCGGCATCGCCAAAACGAGAATAATTGGGCAATACATCGCCGCAATGGATGATATGGTCGGCATTGCCGATGATCTCCATCGCCTGATCGAAGCAGACAAGATCTCCATGGGTATCACTCAGTATACCGATCCTCATGTTTCCTCCGTTTCTTTATCGGAAGCCGGTCTTAGCAGAGAGCGAATGACGGGCTTTATAAAAATCGATTGGTCACCTTGCTCCAGAAGTCGTAATTATACAATCGTAATACATCGATCTTACGACGTGCAGAAGTGATGGTGATCTTCTTTACATTATCAAAAGGCTTATCAAATCCGTCGTTCACAACTTGTACCGACGTGATATCTGAGGATTCGGGATAGATCTCGATCACGGAATGAGGTGCGGTAACGATACTGGATGTAAAAGAGCGATAAGCATTTGTATTTGACGGACAGAGCGGTGTCAGCTGCAATACTTCCAGCGAAGGATCCACGATCGCACCGCCGGCAGAATAATTGTACGCGGTCGATCCGGTCGGCGTTGCTACGATCAGACCGTCTCCGCTGAATCGCTCGATAAAAGAGTCGTTGATATTCACGGACAGATGGATCATCCTTGTCATCGTGTTCCGGATGACGATCTCATTGATCGCGTAGATCGTGACATCTCGATCACCGGTGTCGATGACCGCTTCTAAGATCGCGATCGGCATCAAATAATAGCGTTCATTGCGGTAATCCTCGATGAATTTATCGATATCTTTCGGATGGATATCCTGCAAAAAACCCAGATGTCCCGTATTGATACCCACGATGGGGATGTTTGGATAATTGAATTGGTGGATCGCATTGATAAAGGAACCGTCCCCGCCGATCGCAATGATCAGATCGGTATCTTGTTGGATCGAGTCCACAGGAATGAATCCTTCTTCGATCAATTTTTTTTTGAGGTTTGCACACACCATCTGTGATCCACGAGATGGATTGGGAGAGATAAAGATCTTTTTGTCCATAGTACACCGCCTTTCCAGTATAGATTATCTTAAAATCGTTATAATGTAAATCATTTTTTGCCTCCGGTCTAAAAGATCCCTTGCTTTGTACGGAAAAGGAGGGCGGTCAAAGACGGTCGATCTTTGCCTGATACGAATATCTTTTAGAACGATCATTTAGTGACTTTCTATTTTTTATAGTTTGTAAGAAAAGGTCCCCTCGCCGCTGTTGTTCTGTCGGAACGATATTTGTGTGTTGTTTTTATTAAGTAATAGTAAAATGTTTGCAGAGCGACCAGGCGAAAGGAGATCATCGGGGTATATGTTATATCATCCCTCGGTAGAAGATCCTATCCGCTTTACGACCACGAAGATCCGGCGGATCTTTTGCAAAGAACAAGGCGTGGACATCCTTTTATACTAAAACCCGGTAGACAACATAGAAAAAATTTTCATTCCTTATTTGGATACGATCGGCAGATCATCTTGA
>JAUMYO010000124.1 GCA_030528605.1 Peptostreptococcaceae bacterium
ATCGCGATGATACGATAAGGAACGATATAAAAAGTATTTTGGATTTTATGGATGGAAAGCAGTTAAAATATAACTGGTTTATTACTGATGCTCAGAATTGCCATATAAAGTCGCCTTACTATGAGTTGTTTTCCGAAAATCCTTATTGTTTTATATCAGGTGAAGAGCTGACAAAGATCGAAAATGACGAAAATGCACAATGGATCTTTGGTGTATTATCTGCTATCCCGAAAGATGTTCCGTTGGAAGAAGTTTTGAAATATGAATATCCTTATGCAAATGGATATACAGGATTTTGGAAAAATCCGATCACGATGCAACATCCTCATGCTGTAATTGAAATTGTCCCTTGGGATGGAGAACTGATTTTAGTGATCAGCTCGGACGAAGATCTTATCGAAAAGATCCATCAAAAAATTCCCAATGCCATCGATCTGTATGAAGATAATATCAGAGTACAAAAAATAAGAGAAGAACAAGAGAAAAAGGAAAACAAAGAAAGATTTATCCAAAAACTATTTCATCTCTTTAGAAGGATAAGACCTCGATAAGAAAAGCAAAGCCGGGAGGAATGATATGGCAGCAAACCTTGAAATAAATGTAGTATCGAAAGATGAACTAAGCGCTGAGGAAATAATTTCAATGATCCGGAAAAAAATATTTGGTCCTGAATGGACGCAAAAAGTGATCGAAGAGAGGACATTGTTTGAAAGAACACAGATCGATCATTGATAGGGGGATAAGGGATGGCAGGAGCAGTAGCGTATAAAGGCTATGAGAAAAGGAGATATCGATGACGCCAAAGGAATCGTTATATTATCTTTTGAGAAAATACTATTATGAAAAAGAATACTCCACCGAGACATTCTGCGATCAATTTACGCTTATTTATGAGCGAGAGATAAGGGATCGATCATTGAGTCCGGAGGAGAAGGATCGTTTTGCCGCGATCGATACGATAGCAAGTAGATTCTCTCCGTTTGAATCAGATCATCTTGAATGCCCAAACACATTTTATACAGAAGAAGATGTTTTACGGGCTGTTGAAGTTGCGATACAAAAGCTAAAGATAGGACCTAAAGAAAAAGAGAAATATTTCGAGGGATTGCTCCTTGATCAAAACCGGAACAGGACGGGATCGCAAAGCCTGATCTCTCTCATGAATGGGCTTCCTAGGCGGTTTAACTGGCTTATTACCGATACGAAGATCGTTTGGGAAAAAGACAAAGGATCAAAAGAACTCATGAGATACGAAAAGGAGTTTTTTGAAGGGAAACCATACTGTTTTTTATCTGAGGAGGAGCTGAAAAAGATCGTGGATGACGAGGATGTACGATGGCTCCGGGGTGTGTTATCCGCTGTTCCGTATGAGGTCCTTTTGGAAGATATTTTGGAACTCAATTATCCTACTGTGGAAGAGTCCGACATTGTTTGGGGGAAATACCGAAAAACGCAGCTTCCATATGCCGAGGTCGAGATCGTTGTTTGGGATGAAAAGCTGATTCTCGTGGCAAGTAAAGACGAATCGGTGATCGAAATGATCCGAAAAGGGATCCCCGGCACAGAGTCTCTTTTTGGATCGGGAGGGACGATCTGATACTCAAATCCGATAGAAAAGCATAGAAATTTTTTTCATCTTTTACTCGATGTGGTCGATACGGTACTCTAACGAATATCGGGAAGTATCCTCCATAGGGATCGGATCGACACGATAGGTTCAAATAGGTTTTAGTATGAATGTAAGGATAGCTTGTAATGATCATCAAATGAGATAAAAAATGATCATCAAGGGATGTCCTAAGAAGCGTGCGAAGAACACGGATCGATCGATCGCATAAATGTGCTGTGCTCTATGGAAGTGTTATATTGATATCCTTTAGAGTCGGCATTTCAAAACGGTCATTTATAGATCGTAGGAAAGCCCTGTTGTTTCGCCGTTTCATCGAAGCAAAATGTATTGATACGCTCATTTTATTGGATAACAATATTAATGGATGTAAGAATCGAAAAGCCATCGAATCGTTTTAGATAAAACGGTTCGATGGCTTTTTGGCATTATTTGAACAGATCGCTGATCAACGATCTCATTTGGTCGCTGCGCTGTGCCGTTGCATGGTGGTCGATCTCGATATGACATGGTACTTTTCTTTTGAGCGGTTCGAGAAATTTTTTCAGTACCTCGGCTTTGGTGATATCTTTGTAGACGCATCGCGAGTCGTCGGCAAGGTCGATACCGTTGACCGAAAGGATGTGGATGATATCGCCTTCAGCGACTTTTGAAGTGAGATTCTCCAGCAGTATGTCGGAGCAAAATGGCTGTCCGAGTGGCGGATCGAACTCGGCAACTGCATAGTTTCCTTCGATCCGATCGATAATTCCTTTGACCATGGTGTTCTCCTT
>JAUMYO010000030.1 GCA_030528605.1 Peptostreptococcaceae bacterium
GATCGTCGGCTCGAGCTTTTAGTTTTTTGCGCCGCATCTTTGAGGTCTTCCAAAAGATCGCCTGCCTTCTCCGTGATTTTTTTGGAAGTTTTTTTCAGGCTCTTCTTCGCAGTTTTTGTTGCATCTTCTATGTTTTCAGCTATGTTTTCGGCAAGTTTTTTTGACCTGCTTTTTACCGTTGTCGTTTTTTTAGTGCTTTTCCTAGTGCTTTTTACGGTGTCTTCCAAAAGATCGGATACTTTATCCGCGCTGCTCTTGGCAAAGTCGATCACGCTGTCGGCGACCGCGCCGGCACCTTCTACGATATTACCTGCTATCTTGCTGATACTTTTCTTCGCGGTCTTTGCCGCTTTCTTTGCTTTGCTTTTTAGTTCCGCCATTCTTCTCTCCTTGCTCAAACAAATGATCCTGACCCGAAAGCATCTCTGATGCTTGTAAAAAACGAAAATGGAAGGTCTATTGGAGACCTTCATCCTTTGAATTCGATCTTTAATGATATATACCACTTTTAGGATGTCTTTATGCAGGATCTCACAAAGCTTTTGTTTATTTTTGAAAATAATAAAAGACAGCCTGTGTCCCAAGCTGTCTGAGCAAAAAGATGTCATCCTATGTGGTCTTCTTTGCAGAGTAGTTGAGCAGATAGACATAGATGTCGATGATCGCGTGATAGAGCTCTTCGGGGATCGGTGAACCGAGCTCAAGTTGTGTGAGGATGGTCGCAAGGGAAGCATCTTCATGGACGGTGATATCATTTTTCTGAGCGACATCGAGGATCTTTTCCGCCATATAGCCCATGCCTGAAGCGACGATGATCGGCGCGGCATTTTTGTCTTCGTCGTATCGGAGCGCAACGGCTTTTTTCTTCAGATCGTTCTTATACGCTGACATTGATATTGTTCCTCCCTTCCTTGATCTTCGGAAAGATCTCCGTCAAGGCGATCTTGCCGATATTTTTTTCGATATAGATGTTGTTCTGTTGCAGGTCGTTTTTTTCCAAGATCTTTCCGATCTCATTGCGGATCTCGTAAAAGTCCTTGTCCATCTCTTGTGGACAGAAGAGCTGAAGATCGACCTTGCCTTTTTGCATATTCATGATCATATCGAAGCTTCCGAGGTCTTGGATATTGAATTTCAGATAGACTCGATTGACCCGGTCTTCTTCGCTGTATTGAGCATGTCCTCCGTCATCGGGATCGATCCACATCTCGGAGAAGAGTTGTTTTCCGTTGACTTCGGATGGGAGCAGCGAGTAGATCAACGGCATATAGACGCTCTCGTTGACCAGGATGGATCTTGCCATATGTTCAAAAGCGGCGCGGCTTTCGTAGCCGACCTGTCCGCTCAGGGCTTTGTCGATGATGCCGGAGAGTTTGTCCGCGAGCGGATCTTTATGTGTCGATCGCTCCGTGAGAAGGCGATCGAGGATCTTTTCGACGGTCTTTTCGTCCATCGGACCGAGTTTTTCTTTGAGATCGCCATACATCGTCAAGTTTTTGAGCGAGGAAAGAACATTGTCTTTCGTGCCGTTTTCGTAGCGTGAGATGTTGAGCGACAGGAGACTCATCAGATCGCGCGACTTGCCGAGATCGTTGGTCCGGCTGATGTATTTGGAGAGCATCGGCAAGATCTCTTGGGTCAGGATCTTCAGGTTGGCGGAGGTATCGCCGTGCATTGCGTTCAGATCGAGCTTGCCGGTGAGCCGGATCAATGTATCAGCCTCGGATCGAGGCATCGCTTGGGAAAGTGATCGAAGCGATCGAGCGATCTCACCGAGTATCCGCTGATTGGATGCCATATCGTTGAAACGTTTTGCGAATTTCAGGATGTCCGCCTTAAGATCGACGGAATAGGTGTTGCTCATGATCTTCCGAAGCACGTCAAACAAGGCGGAACGAAATCCTGTCGCGTTGTCGAGCCGGTCTTTTATCGTTGAAGAAAGATCGTCACTGCTTAGACGGATCATTTCCATAAACTCCGTCAGCTCCTTTGTCATCTCCGGCGAGGTCCTCGGCGAGCGGATCAGCCCTTCCATGCCGGATCCGAAGACCTCCTGCATGATATCCGTCATCGGGATCGCATCTTTGACATTCTCCAAGAATTTATTGTAATTGGACATATAGTGCATCGACTGCCGACCGAAGCTTTGGTCATCCTTGGTATCTTGCCGGGTGATCCGCTGAAGATCCACCGGATTTTTGATATGTTGCGGGGGTGTCGTTTGAGGACTTCCTTTCACCGTGTTGTTATAAGTCGTTGACGGAGGAGTGGTCACTTTTAGTATGTTTGCCATATCATCACCTTTTTTTATCTCCTATATTATCTTTTTTTTATAAGTTCCGATACCTATTATATAACATTTTATTCAAAAAATTACAAGGCGGTGTTTATTATGGAAAATGGAATGGACTCCATGTTAGATATGTATCTGTTTGAGACAAATTCGCTGATCGCGCAGCTTGAAGACATTTTGATCGCTGCCGAGAAAGACAAGGATTTTACGGATGAACATATCAACGAAATATTCCGCATCATGCACACGATCAAAGGGTCGTCGGCTATGATGGATCTAAATTCTCTTATGAAGATCTCTCATCGTATTGAGGATTTATTTTTCTTTATAAGAGAAAAAGGCATGACAGAAGTCAAGGAAGACTATCGCCGCGAGCTTTTCGATCTGGTATTCCATTCGGTGGACTATATCATCCAGGAGATCGCAAAGCTTGAAAACGGCGAGCCGCTCAATGAAAATATCGACGATTATATTGCGAATATTAATAGTTATCTTGAAAAAATAAGTGAGGTGAGATCAAGCGATAACAAGGACTTGACACCGAAAAACATAGAAGTGAGCGAAGAGATCTTCTCAAAAGGGATGCAGATCTTTTTTGATGATGATGCGGGAATGGAAAATCTGCGTGCTTTCATGCTCATCGGGGCGATCCGGGAACTGGGCGTCGAACCGGTCTTTGAACCGGCGGATGTGGAAAGCAACGGAGATTCGGCGCAGTATATCTTGGAGAACGGCTTTTTGATCAAACTTCGTGATGAAGAAGAGAAGCAAGCCGTATTGACCGCGATCCAAAATTCGGTCAATATCAAAGGCTATGAATTGATCGATCTGACCGGAGAAGCTGAAGGAGAGGGCGACAGAAATGAAAAAAAGGAGCAACAGGTCTCCTCTTCACCGACACAGGAACAACAGGCTCAGCAGCCAAGCCAAAACGGGAATCATCATACCGGTGCAAAGCAGAGCTTGATCAGTGTGAATCTCAGCAAGCTGGATAAGTTGATGGCGATCGTGGGAGAGATCGTGATCACCGAGTCGATGGTCACTTCGTCGCCGGATCTGGAGGGGTTGAAGCTGGACAGTTTTACCAAGTCGGCGAGGCAGCTGCGCAAACTCAATTCGGAACTTCAGGATATCGCGATGTCGCTCCGGATGGTGCCGGTCGCAGGCGTGTTTCAAAAGATGAATCGCATCGTACGGGATATGTGCAAGAATCTCGGAAAGGATGTCAAGCTCGTCATCGAGGGTGAAGAGACCGAAGTGGATAAATCCATCGTGGATAATATCGGCGATCCGATCATGCACATCGTACGAAATTCGATGGATCACGGGATCGAGTCGATCCGAGAGCGTCAGGAGAGCGGCAAAGATCCGCAGGGAACGATCGTCCTTTCGGCAAGCCATACCGGAAGCGAAGTGATCATCAGTATCGAGGATGACGGTAGAGGGATCGATGTCGAGAAGATATTGGATAAGGCGGAAAAAAGAGGGCAGCTCGTCAAGCCGCGAAGTGAATACGGAAAGAAGGAAGCGATCGCTCTGATCATGGGTGCGGGCTTTTCCACCAATGACAGCGTGACGGAATATTCCGGACGAGGAGTAGGGATGGATGTGGTGCGCAAAAATATCGAAGCGCTCGGCGGTTCGGTATCCATGAGCGGCGAACCGGGCGAAGGAACGGTCACGATGCTGAAGATCCCGCTGACGCTTGCGATCGTTGCGGGGATGGAGACAGCGGTAGGCGATTCGACCTTTACCATCCCGATCAACAATATCCGACAGTCTTTTAAGATCTCGGCGGATGAAGTGATCCGTGGAGTGGACGGCAAAGAGATGATCAAAAAAATGGACGAGTTTCTGCCGATCATTCGCCTGCATGAGCTGTATGATATCGAGGCAAGACATACCGATCCGGAAGACGGTATCTTGATCTGGGTAGAGGCGGGGGATCTCGGCTACTGTCTTTTTGTCGATGAACTTATCGGAGAGCAGCAGGTGGTCGTCAAGCCGTTGCCGTCATACTTGAATAATTATAATATCAAGAACTCCGGTATCGCAGGATGTACGATCATGGGGAACGGGAATATCAGCTTGATCTTGGATATCCCGAATCTATATGCGATCTCAAACGGCAGATAGGAGGGAATATGGAGCAGAATGTTGAAAATATAGCTGAGGTGCAAGAACTTCAGACGAATATGGAAAAATACCTGAACTTTCGATCGGACGGATCGTTGTTCGGGATCAATACCAAGTATGTTACGGAGATCATTACCAGTACGAGAGCAACGAAGGTCCCGATGCTTCCCTGCTATGTTAAAGGGATCGTCAATCTTCGCGGTCAGATCATCCCGATCGTCGATATCAGGCTTCGATTGGGAAAGCCGGAGATCGAATACGATGACAAATCCTGTATCGTCGTGATCGATGTGAACGGTACTTCGATGGGGATCGTCGTGGATACGGTCGTGAATGTCATCGATGTCGATACGCTGAAGATCTCGCCGATGCCCGAAAGTCATGTACAGGAGCTGGTGAACGGGATGATCAGCCTGAGTGATAAGGAAGTATTGATGATACTGGATTGCGGATCGCTTATTAACAATTAGATGGAGCGGTCGATAATATATTAGTGATATGAAGGGGTAGCGATGTTAGAGATCAGCAAGAGTGATTTTCTCAAATTGACAAGCTTTGTAAAGCAAAGATTCGGCATCGATCTGGGGAAAAAAGAGCAGCTTATCGTCAGCCGTCTGCAATCGACGGTCAATGAAGCGCGATTCGGCAGTTTTGAAAAGTATGTGGCATATATCACAAGCACCGCACCGAGCGGTGACGTGGATCTGATGCTCAACAAGCTGACGACGAACTATACTTTTTTCTATCGAGAGGAAAATCATTTTGAATTGCTCAGGACGGGGATCTTGCCTTATCTGGAAAGGACGAAGCCAAACAAAAGTCTGGCGATCTGGAGTGCAGGCTGCTCCTCGGGAGAAGAACCTTATACGATCTCGATGATACTGAAGGATTATTTCGGGAAGCATTCATCGTGGGACACCAGAGTGTTGGCAACGGATATTTCTCAAAATGTGTTGACGAAGGCGCAAAATTCTTCTTATGAAGAAGAAGAGCTCAAAAATATGCCGAGCCATTGGAAAGAAAAATATTTTGATAAGGATCCGGCAAGCGGACGATATCGAGTATCAAAAGAAATAAAGGATAATGTGATCTTCAAGACCTTCAACTTGATGGACGAGATAAATTTCAAGCGAAAGTTTGATGTGATATTTTGCAGGAATGTGATGATCTATTTTGATCAAAAGACAAGAGACGCGCTGGTCGAGCGATTTTATGATTACTCCAATCCCGGAGCATATCTCCTGATCGGACATTCGGAAAGTCTCAGCAGGGAGCGTACGAGATACAAATACATCACGACTGCTACGTATCGCAAGTAGTAGAGGGAACTATGCCAAGCAAACAGATAAAACAAATAAGTGAGAAGGTACGAGAAACACTGGAGCGTTTGGAAAGACCGGATCAAAAAAAGATCGCCGCACCGATATCGGGAGATACGGATCGGATCGTGATCGCGATCGGTGCATCGACGGGCGGAACGGAGGCAACGACCGAAGTGATCAAAGATCTCCCGAAGGATACGCCGCCTATCGTGATCGTTCAGCATATGCCGGAAGGATTCACGTCGATGTATGCACAGCGACTGAACAGCATCTGCAAGATGGAGGTCAAAGAAGCGGTGCATGGGGATCGGCTGCAGCGTGGGCGGGTGCTCATCGCTCCGGGCGGGATCCATTTGAGAGTGATCAAAGCACGGGAGGGCGGCTATACCGTATCCTGTCTTGACGGAGAAAAGATCAGCGGACACAAGCCGTCGGTCGATGCGATGTTTTACTCGGTAGCGGAAAATGTCGGAAAAAATGCGGTCGGGATCATACTGACCGGGATGGGAAGAGACGGAGCGGACGGTCTGCTCCGAATGAAACAAAAAGGCGCGTTCACGATAGGGCAGGACGAGCGATCATCGGTAGTTTACGGAATGCCGATGGCAGCATACGATATCGGAGCTGTCACAAGGCAAGGAAGCCTGAAAGAGATCCCGGAACTTTTGAAAGGATATCTGAGCAGGCTTGGATAAGGAGCTGTTATGGAAAACAAGATCAGATTCAAGGAGATCATTTTGGAGCTTACGGAATTTTTTGACGAGCTCACCGGACTGGAAAAGATCAAACTCGATGCTATTTCGGAAAACAATATGAAATTGTTGGAAGAATGTATGAGCAAAGAGCAGGTCGGCATCATGAGGCTGCGCGTTTTGGAGAAACATCGCGATGAGATCCAGCAAAAGATGGGTCTTGGCGGACTTTCTTTTCGGGAGATCGTTGCAAGATTTGACGGCGAAGAGAAAGAAGAGCTGGAACGGATGTACTATGAATTGGCAGATGCGCTGACCTTGTTCAACCATACGGCGGACAGTGCAAAAAACGCGATCGAATCCAACCTGTACAGTATCGAAGCGATACTCGCAAGGTTGCGACAAAAGCAATATGGAAAACAAGCCGCTTCCGAGAACGGATTTTCAAGTAAGAGGGCATAAGGAGAGAAGATGAGATCAACATTTGCAGGATTTACAACGGCAAGACTGGCACTTCGGGCAAGCCAGAAAGCGCTGGATGTGACCGGACAAAATATCGCGAACATCAATAAAGACGGCTATACAAGGCAGAGACTCGATCTGGTGAGCCTCTCCGTAGGTTCGGGGACCGATCGATACAAATCCGAGCATAGCGTCCATGTCGGGAACGGCGTGCTGACTTCGGGACTGTCTCAGATCCGAGACCCTTTTCTTGATATCCGATTCAGAAATGAGATCGCGCATGTCGGCGGTCAGGAGCAGAAACAAAATATCTTGAAGGATCTTGAGAATATATTCGATGAAGTTTCCAAAAAAGGGATCCAGGAGCAGGTCAGCGATATGATGACGATGCTCCAAAAACTTTCAGGTGAGGTGGGAAACAAAGAGTTCGATCACATGGTCAAGGCGTCGGCAGGTGTGCTGACCAAGATGTTCAACCAATATGCGAATCAGCTGGAAGTCGCAAAGAACGATCAGGAATTCAATCTACGAAAGGTCGAGATCCCCAAACTCAACGATATTTTGAAAAATATCAAGAACCTGAACGAGACGATCAAAGCGAACCACATCCACGGGAATCCGGCACTGGAGCTTTTGGATCAGCGAAACAGCCTGATCGATGAGCTGGCAAGCTATGTCAACATCGATGTGAAGACGGATCGTCAGTTTTTGACCAATGATCCGGACGGAAAATTTGTCGAAGTGCTGCAGATCAAGATCAAACATCCGCAAGGCGATCTGTGGCTGATCGATGATAACAAAGCAACGCAGTTCAAACTTCAACCGGATGAGACCCTCCCGCCTGCGCCGGGGATCGGTTTCGGAGATTACAAACTGGAGATGACCGATATCCAAGCAGGCAACGGAACGACGATAAACGATGTCTATGGAAAGCTCAGCTCCGGTGCGATCAGATCTTCTTTCGATATGTTGAATAAAAGCGGAGAGTTTGATGCGAACGATCCGGAGCGGATCCGAGGGCTGGGATATTATCAAAAGTCACTGGATCTTTTGGCAAACAAGATCGCATCGAGCTTCAACGGGATCAATCGATATACAAGAGATGACGGTGTGGTCGTGGAGATGAAGTTGTTCGATACGAATGACGGTACGGCGGATATCACGGCTAAGAATCTGAAGATCTCCGATGAATGGCAAAAAGGTCAAAACCATATCATCCCGTCAAAAAGCGGAAAAGAGACCGGAGCGAATGATAAGATCCTGGAGATGATATCTCTTTTGGGGAAGAAGCATGATTTTTCGACCCAAGGGGGTCAGAGGCTGTTCAACGGAAGTTTCCAGGAATACTTTACGAATATGGGCTCCGTGCTCGGGCTGGATATCAAATCGACCAAGGCGATGATGGAGAATCATAAGACGGTGGCGAAGGAGATCGCGAATATGAGAGACTCGGTGTCATCGGTATCGCTGGACGAAGAGGGGATGAGCCTGCTTCACTATCAAAAATCATATAATGCGGCAGCGAGACTGATGACGACGCTGGATGAAGCGGTGGCGACCATCATCAACAACATGGGTGTCGTAGGGAGGTAATCGATGAGAATATCAACAAATGCAATATTAAGGAACTATGGCTCGAATCTCAATAAGTCGATGGGCGGTCTGGACGATGCGCGCGAAAAAGTGATGACGCGAAGAAATTTCCAAAGGACGGCGCAAGATCCTGCCGGAGCGACCAAAGCATTCCAATTGAGAAGAGAGTATATGAAAAATGAGGATCATCTGGAAAACATCAAACAGTCTCAGGCACGATTGGATTCCGTAGAATCGGGTATATTGCAAGTATCGAAGATGGCAGAAAAAGTTCACTCCGACACATTGATCGCGATCAACGGATCGACCGGTCTGGAACAGAGACAGGCGATCGCGGAAGGTTTTCGTCAGATGCAGGAGTCGATGGTACTGAGTCTCAACGCGAAGTTTGGCGATCGGTTCACCTTCGGCGGTGCGAATGCGATCGATGTTCCTCTCAAGCTGGATCGAAACACCAATGTTTTGACTTATCACGGGATCGATGTTTCCGACCCGGCAAAACTTGCAGACCTGCAAGCTCTCGCGGGAGAAAGACATTATATCGACACCGGATTCGGACTGCAGGTGGATCAAAATGGCGATGTAGTCGAAGGAACGGCACTTGATACTTCCAACCCCGCTATATCTTTTATCGGATTCGGCAAGACGGCGGATGGGACAGACAAGAATCTGATCACCGTGATGGGGAAACTGGCACAGGAGTTTGAGAAACCTGAGCTGGATCACGATGCGATCAAAAAACTGACCGATTCATTCGATATTTCAAGAAACAAGGTGATCGACAAGATCACTTCGATCGGTACGATGTCAAACTTTTTGACGACTACGGAGAATCGATTGATCGACAACAGACTGAATCTGAATGAGAAGATCGTTTCGATCGAAAATGTGGATATGGAAAAGGCGATCTCCAACTACGAATGGGCAAAGTTTGCATACAATGCGGCACTCAAGGTAGGGACGAGCATCCTCCAACCATCATTTATCGATTTTATGAAATAGTCGCTCGCAAAAGAGTGACGATAAAGTAAAGATCACAAGGAGGTTTGACAGGTGGAGCCACTTATCAGGATCACCAATGTTCCGATCACGATCGAGATGAAGAGCACGAGTGCAAGGATCAAGCGAACATCCGATCGCGTGGATCTGAACATCAGCAGGACGGAAGGGGGCGGACTGAGGATAGAGTCTGAACCGATAAAACTTAGGATCGATACCTTTGAAGCAAGAAACAGCGTCGTACCGACGACGAGAAGAAGCATCGAGCAGGCGGCTCAGAGAGGAATGAAGGCTGCCTACGAGGCTACGGCAAAGCTTGGCAGGGAGGGCCAGATGCTTATGGATGCAAAACTTTCAGGAGGGAAGGCATTGGATCGGATCTTTGCGATGAGTATGGAGGAGCCGACCGGCGACTTCACATTGTCGAGGATCCCGACTGTCGGACCCGAGATCAGTTGGTCGGAGCCGGATCTGACCATCGAGTATGATATGGAGAAGTTGAACTTTGACTGGAGGATCCAAAAAGGAGACTTTGAATTTATACCGGGATCGATCGAATTTTCGATCACCCAAAGACCGGATGTAGTGATAGAATATATCGGAAGTCCGATATATGTACCGAAAAGTGCCGATCCGCATTTTGAAGCGGAGGCATAAGCAGCATAAAAAGGAGAAAAATGCTCATGAAAACAAAATATTTTGGAGAGGTGACCTTTACTGAAGACCAAATTTTCACATTCGAGAACGGAATATTCGGATTTGAAAACAACAAAAAATTTGCGATGATGAATTTTGAGGATGACACAGATGCGATGGTATGTCTTCAAAGTACGGAAGATGAAGGATTGGCTTTCGTACTGATGAATCCATTCTTTTTGATGCCGGATTATCAGCCTGAACTTAGAACGCAGGATATCCGATCGCTTGAGATCACCCAGAACACAAAAGGTGTTCTGTACTATGTCGTTTGCGTGGTCCGCGAAAATATGGTGGAAAGTACCGTCAATTTGAGATGTCCCGTGGTGATCAATCCGGAAACGAAAAAAGCGGTGCAGGTGATATTGGAAAACAACAGCTATTCTTTCAAACATCCGCTGTACAAATTTAACAGGGGGGTGTAGTATGTTAGTACTTCAAAGAAAGAAAGATGAAACGATCGTGATCGACGGGAATATCAGGATAACCGTCGTAGATATCGGAAATGATCGGGTAAAACTTTCGATCAATGCACCGAGAGATATTTCCATCCTTCGATCCGAATTGATCGAAGCTGCGGATGCCAACAAAGAAGCAGCCGGACTGGACAATACGAAGACGGTGTTTGCACTCAACAGTCTATTGAAAAAGTAACAAAAATATTCCACGGATGACCGTGGAATATTTTTACCGGACCTGTTATATTTCGATTATGGACAGGTCGCCCGACAATGATCGAGACCGGGACAGAAACAGAGAAGATCAAATGTACTTCAATATTACCTCGGATTGTGCTATAATATGTGAAACGGTTGAAACTTTTAACATGGGAGAAGGATATGGAGAAGTCGGTAGCGATAGAAAAAAACTTGCAGGAAGAGCTGGACGGATTGTTGATCGATTCGATCGATCGGCTCGGAGTAGGAACAGATCGATCGGACCGACGGATCCCTGAAAGATTTCAACGATATATGCAGAACCTATTAGAGTACAATTCACACACCAACCTTACGGCGATCACGGATCCGAGAGAGATCTATGTCAAACATTTCGTGGACTCGATCTCATCGCTCCTGTCTTTGGAGTATCTCAAAGATCGATACGAGGTCGATTATGAAACAAAGCGCTTTATCGATGTGGGAACGGGAGCGGGGTTTCCCTCAGTCCCTGTAAAGATCATGCGCCCGATGATCGATCTGACATTGCTGGATTCGCTGGAGAAAAGGACCCGTTTTTTGAAACAGCTTTCGGAGGGATTGGAGCTGTCGGGTATTACGATCTTGCATCAGCGCGCAGAGGATGCGGCAAGACAAAAAGAACATAGAGAGGTTTATGATATCGTACTTTCCAGAGCGGTGGCAAATCTGCCGGTGCTCTTGGAGTATTGTCTTCCGTTTATCCGAAAAGGCGGCTATATGATCTGCCTGAAAGGACCGTCGATCGATGAGGAGCTTGTCAAAAGCAAAAAAGCACTCAAACTTCTCGGTGGAGAATTGGTCGAAGTGCTATCGGTCACGATCCCTTTTTCCGATCTGGATCACAAGATCGCGATTTTTAGAAAGATAAAGAACACTGACGGAAAATATCCGCGGAAGGCAGGCAGACCGTCCAAAGAACCGTTGGTCTAATGGGGAAAGCATGAACAAATTATATGAAATCGACATTGAAAGGATCTCTGCCGATCATCATCAACCGAGAAAAAATTTTGATGAAAAAGAGCTCGGGGAACTGGCAGAGTCTATCCGAATATACGGGTTGATCCAGCCGATCATCGTCAAGCCGAACAATGAGCGGATCGATCCGATGGATGACCATCAAACGTATACGATCATAGCGGGAGAACGACGCTATCGTGCGACTTTGCTCGCGGGACAAAAGAATATCAACGTATTGATCCGCGACCCGAAGGACTCGATGGAGATCTCTCTGATCGAGAATATGCAGCGCAAGGATCTGAATAAGATCGAAGAAGCCGCTGCGATCAAGCATATCATGAAAGAAAAAGGATATACACAGGAGCAGGTGGCAAAGGTCCTGTCCAAAAGCAGACCTTATATCACCAATGCACTTCGCATACTGAATCTCAGTCCTCAGCTCCAGCAGGCACTCATCGATGAAAAGATCTCCGATGCCCATGCGCGGGTACTCGTGGGGATCAAGGAAGAGAAAGAGAAAGTGAAACTGCTGAACAAGATCATCCGAGAGAAGATGTCGGTACGAGAGACCGAAAAATACAGCAAGAGATTACGCGAAAAAAAAGATATCTTTTTGTATGATGCGCTTGAAAGACTGGAAGATATGATGGAATGCAGAGTATATACAAAGGGTGATGCCACATCGGGAACGCTGTGTATCTCGTATGCGTCCGAAGAAGCGTTGAGCTCGATCGTGGAAGCGTTGATGGCGAATTTTGACAAATAACTGCGATCAAAAACAGGAGGAGGCTCTTATGATCTATCTGGATAATGCGGCGACGACCTTTCCGAAACCGGGATCGGTCATTGAAAAAATGAGTGAGTTCATGAAAAATACGATGGCGAATCCCGGACGGTCCGGTCACAAGATGGCGGTGGATACGAACAAAGAGATCCTGGAGACGCGCATCAGATTATCTCGATTGATCGGAGCAGAGAATCCGCTTCAGATCGCTTTTACCAAAAATGCTTCCGAAGCACTCAATATGGCGATCTTCGGATCGCTGCATACAGGAGATCATGTGATCACCACGATGATGGAGCACAATTCCGTCACCAGACCGCTCCAAAAATTGAAAAATGACGGAGTGATCGAATGGAGCGTGGTCAACGGAGATCATGAAGGCTTCATCCATGCGGACGAGATCCTGGCACAGATCAGGGACGATACGGCGCTCATCGCTGTGACCCATGCGGGCAATCTGCTCGGCAGCATCAACGATATCGAAGCGATCGGCAATGAGATCGCAAAGCTCAATTCTCAGCGCGATAAACCGATCCTCTTTCTGGTCGATTGCGCTCAGACCGTGGGTATCATTCCGATCGATGTTCAAAAAATGTATATCGATCTGCTTGCCGGAGCCGGACACAAAAGTCTCTATGGACCTGCCGGGACCGGCTTTCTCTATATCGACGAGAATGTGGACCTGGAGCCGATCTATCGAGGCGGGACGGGGAGCAATTCCGAATCGCTCAACCAGCCGGAATTTATGCCCGATATGCTTGAGACCGGAACGCTCAATGCGGTCGGTATCGTCGGACTGGGAGCGGGGCTCGACTATATCAACGAACAAGGGATCGAACAGATGATGCAAAAACAGCAGATGCTCATCGGTGAAGCGATCCGAAAGCTGGAGTCGATCCAAGGGGTCAAATTGTACGGCACGAAAGATGTTGCCAAACGATCGGGCGTTTTGGCTTTTAATATACGAGATATCGGATCGCAGGAGATCACCCTGCGCTTGAGCGAAGAGTTCGGTATCGCCACTCGAGGAGGTCTTCATTGCGCACCCCTTGCACATAGCCGTATGGGGACTTTGGAACAAGGGATGGTCAGGGCATCGGTCTCGTCTTTTAATACGGTCGAAGATATCGAAGTACTTGCCGATGCAGTTGAAAAGATCGCAATGGAAAAGGAATGACACTAAGATCCGATGGAAAGCATAGAAATGTTTTTGTTCTCCAATTCGATGGGGTCATAAGGTGCATAAGATAACAGAGAAAGGATAACAGATAAAAGAGGCTGTTGCAATTTAAGATCTTTACACAAAATATATGATGAGAGACTTGTGGTCTACTACGATATTTTGTATGAGATCCGTGTTTTGCGACAGCCCCTTTTTGTATAAGATCTACAGTTTTTGTTACAGGTCATCAGTCCTTTTTGTGAGTATAAACGACCAATCGATTATTGAACAGATAGATGAGCGGAATGAACAGTTTTTCGATCCCTCGAAGAGATCTCTTTAATTCATCGGTAAAATTGATATAGCCGATCTGCTTCAATTTCGGGTTCAGTGCCGAGATCTCTCGACCGTCCGTCACACCGAAATGGTATTCGGATTTCGTTTTCTTCACCGCTTTGTTCATGCTTGCCCGATTGACCGCCCGTTTCGACACGCAATCCAGATGAAGCTCGAAGTCGTCAAAACGATCGGTCAGGATGTGCAGGAATTTTTTTACATCTTCAGGTTTGAGATACATGATCATTCCCTCGGAGATGATCAACAGTTTTTTACCTTTGCAATCGATCTCATTCGTCCAGCTCTCATCCAAAGCGGATCGACCGATAAATTTTACTCGAGCATTCTCAGGGAGCAATTTTCGCCGGATCTCGATCACCTCGGGAAAGTCGATGTCATACCAATGGATCTTGCCGTTATCCAAGCGGTCAAATCGGGTATCCAACCCCGAACCGATCGATACGATATGAGCATCCGGATATTTTTGGATAAATTTTTTGACCTCATTATCCATGACTTTTGCCCTGGCGAGTATGCCGTGGTAGTTTTGTTTTACATTTTGGAAATCGGTAAAATCATAATCGATCCGATCGACGATCTCAGCGGCTCTCCTGTCATTTAGAACGGGATCCGGGGATCTGTGATCGCGCGCCCTCACATCGAGCGTGATAAGTAGAGTCTCCATAACTCCTTCCAATTTGATCTTCATAACAGTTCCTCCTGTAGATAAGTTTTTATAGACTAACCTCGTTAATTATAGCATACTCTTATGTTCCGCAACAACAAGATCATGGATCGAGTCTATAAAGTTATAGGAATGTGCAAGGTAATACCGGCATCCGATAAAATGACCATAAAAACAAATTTCCGTTCTGATGGAACAATGCAGCGGTGAGGATACGGATCTGACCGAATCTTTAAGCATAGCGACAAAGAACTGTGGTAGGTTCCGTGAATGGATCGGAAAGATATACTATGACTGTAGGGAACTCGTATATCTTTAATCTATTCTCCCGGTTCCCTACAAGCTGCTCAAAGTTGATACTATTATCCAATAAAATAAGCATATAAATACCATTTCCGGTCTAATGAAACGACGAAACGGCAGGGTATCGTTCCATATAAGCTATAAAGAATAAAAATGTTGTTAAGTTTCGGTTCTAAAGAATAATAATATTATACTGAATTCGATCCGATCGATACGATGATCCGACAAATGTTTGGAAGTATCATCCATAGGGATCGAATCAACACTATTGGTTCAAATGGATTTAATATTAAAATAGTCCTTCTAAAGAAGATGAGTATTAGAAGGTACCAACTATCGACGTTGTTCTATTGATCCCGACTCATGATCCGCAGCCTTTTTGTCCACACAAAAAGCGCTTAAGACCATTTCTTGGCAGATGTTGCTTTTGCATCGCCTCTTGTCTCCGGTCATTTTGCGCCTGTTCCCGATTTTTTTGCAGTTCGTCCTGTTCTTTTGTTCCGTCATCTCTCCCCAATTTGTTCTCTTCTCTCTTCTTTGTCCATCTGAGGAGGGGGGATCATCACCCCTCCTTCTTTCTGATTGTATCGGATGAACAATTTTTCGTCAATTACTTCTGATCGGATTTTGTTATTCCCCCGTCCAGAACTGCTCATATATCCTTTGAACTTCTTCATTTTTTTCGTTGACCGATTGGTTCCAACTCATAGCATTTTCTTGACTGTAGGCTGCCATCGATTGGATGAGCAGGTCTACTCTATAACTATGGAGGCTCTTGTTGTCGGAAGTATAACATGTTTCGATCTGTTTTTTGCCAAAGTTCCAATCTTCTATCGTGCTCCTGTCATCAATATTTGCCATTGAAACTCTCATATTTCTTCCTTGTTTTTCAAACAAAAGGTTGAGCATGTTTTCTCCAAAGACCGGGTGATTGGTGTTTGGATCGTCTCGATAATCGGTATCTTGGATTCGATTGCTCCCATCTCTTTGGTTAAAATAGGTGTTGTTTGATTCTCTATGACCGATTTTGATTGTATCCTCGCCATCATATCCGGAGCTTCGATTTGTTCCATCGGACTTTGTCAGAGCATCGTTTGAATTTGTTTGGCGGGTCAGACTTGCTTGCTCATTGATCGTTTTGCGATCTAAGATCGTTCCGTCATTCAGTAGGATCTGTTCAATATGCGGATTGATATAGTAGAAGTCGTTTTCCACTGTGATCACATTGTCGATGCTTTGTTTATCTTTGCTGAGTACTTCAATGACCAGATTTTTCCGTCTCGTTTGATGCGGAGGTCTTCTGCTTGAATGTCTGGTCCAAATCGAATGGTATCGGTGCTTGGATTCCCTTGATAGTCGATCTCGCCGCGAATAATGTCGTTTCCGTCACCTCGGTTGAAGTGATAGGTTGTACTTCCTGCGTTCCCTTGAATGATGTCGTCTCCTTTACCTGCATTAACGGTAAAGTCTCCTTGGGAAAGCTTTATGGTGTCCTTTTTGTTGGTCCCGTTGATCGTTTTTGTTTTTTCTCGAAGATCTTCTGCTGTCCAGATCGTTCCGTTGGCAAATCGAAGCTGCTCGATCTGTGGTTTTTGGAACCAGATTTCGTCTTTAATGATCACTTCGTTATCGATTCGTTCTTTGTCTTTGCTCCAAATTTGGATGACGATGTCTCCATTACGCCGGATCACTCGAACATCTTCTTCGTCGATGCCTTCTTTCAATGCGATGGTGTCGGTATCTTCTCGGTTTGAATAGTGGATGCGGTCGATGATGGTATCCGTGCCGTCGCCTCGTCCGATTACGTAGGTGTCATCTCCAGCGTTGCCGATGATGGTGTCGTTTCCTTTTCCGGCATCAATGATATGTCCTCCATGTTCCAGTCGGATCGTGTCATCTTTGTCGGTTCCTTGAATGATTTTGGATTTATGGTATAGCGTTTCTTTGTTCCAGATGGTTCCGTCGGCAAAACGGATTTGTTCGATCGCTTGGATCGTGTATTTGAAGTCGTCTTCTATGACGATGGTGTTGTCTGTTCTTTTCTTGTCTTTGCTGAGTACTTTGATGACCAGATTTTGTCCGCTACGTTCCACTAGAAGATCATCCGGTGTGATCCCTTTGCCAAACACGATCGTATCCATACTTGGGTTTCCGTGGTAGTCGATTTCACCACGTATGATGTCGTAACCGTCTCCGCGTTCAAACAGGTAGCTGTCGCTGCCGGCATGACCGCTTAAGATATCGTCTCCTTTGCCTCCGGTCAGCCGATCTGCCCCATGGGATCCTAACAGGGTATCATTCCAATCGTATCCTTTCAAATCATCGTCATTGTTTGTTCCTATAACTACTTTTGCTTTTGCATCGAGTTCTTGTTTACGCCAGATGGTTCCATCGGCAAATTCAATTTTCTCGATATTTCCTTGCTCAGTGGAATAAAAATTTTTGACTGTTGCAATGTCAATGGAATACGGTCGATTCCACGGGTCGGTGTCTGCGTTCATACTGCTGCTAAGTCGATGGATCAGCACGAGATCTTTTCCTCTCCTTACTATGTCCATATTCTTGCTTTGGAAGAATTCTTCCAGCCGAATCGTATTTTCCGGGTTGTCGGTTTCTTCGATTATTACACCATGGTCTGGGGATCCTAAGATATAGGTGTCATCTCCGCTTCCACCTCGCAGGATATCGGAACCGCCGTTGGCTCTGATCACATCGTTTCCGGCTCCTGCTTCAATGATCTCCTGCCACACGATGGATGAATAGTGAGGATTATATCCTTTTTGTCCTTCGATATGATCCTCTCCGTCGGTTCCAAGAATATGTTTCGCTCGATCCGTGATTTCTTGGAAATTTAGAATACTGCCGTCGGCAAATTCTATTACTTCCAGCTTCTCGTTAAGCAGAACGGATTTCAGGTGGATGATATTGTCTATGTGCTTCTTGTCCTTGCTTAAAACTTGGATGAGCAGATCGTCTCCCTCACGTCGTATATTAAGATCCTCTGCGCTAATATCGTCCTGAAAGAGAATGCGATCTTTTTCATTTGTTCCGCGTTTACCGAAGAATATAGAATCTTCGCCATCTCCGCGGGCAAAAACAAAGGTGTCTTTGTTGCTGACTTTGTAAGGATGATCGTTCTTTCGTTGGTCGTCGAACATCCCACCATAGAGGGTATCGTTACCTTTGCCACCGTATAGGGTGTCCATCCCGTCTTCACCATAGAGGATGTCGTCTCCTTCTCCTCCGTACAGATGATCATCTCCTTCTCCTCCGTAGAGGGTGTCGTTGCCGGCATATCCATACATTCGGTCTGCAAGACTTGCTCCTTTTTTGATATCTTCTTGCTCGCTGCCGTGAATGGTCTGCAGGAGTTCATGGATCTTGTCTTTGTTCCAGATCGTTCCGTCGGAAAAGCGAATTTGTTCCAGATCGGTTGCGGAGTTTGTATAATATTGATCGTTCAGGTCAGATCGCAGATAGTATTTACGGAGTATGAGTTTATCTTGTGTTCCTTTTATTCCGATAATCATATCGGTGCCACTTTTTACGACATAGATCTCTTCTTTGAGAATTCCTTTGCCAATAAGTACGGTATCTACGGATCTTATATGATCGGTGTTATCTACTTCGTCTATGCCGCTTCCGCGATAAAGTGCATAGATATCATTGCCATAGCCGCCTACCAAAAGGTCGTTGCCACTTCCTCCATCCAAATAGTCGTTGTCGTGCTCCCCATAAAGTTTGTCGGATCCATCGCCTCCATACAGGGTGTCCATTCCCGATCCGCCGTAGAGGGTGTCGTTACCGATCCCGCCATAAATATTATCAGCTCCGGCATTACTATTTATGATATCATCACCATCTCCAGACATGACAATATTGTCTCCTGAGCCTGTCTTAATTTGATCAGCATCATCACTTCCCATTATTGCATAGTCTTCTGGATTGGAAGTTAGATCATTACTATTTTTTATATCAAATACCTTATCCGCTTCTTCCAACTTCATGACATTAAAGATGTTTTCGTCATTTTTTTCGTAGTAGTTCAAAAGCCGTTGATACTGTAAATGACCTAAAATATCTCTTGATCTGTTAATTCTCACGATGTCTCTTAACAAATAAAGAATAGTCTGTTTATCGTTCGCAAATGTCTCGTTGATCTTCTGTATGATTGCATCTGAATCATATACTAACGTAAGACTATCAGTGTCTACTGTCATTTTGATCCCTGCAAAAAAATCCCATAAATCTTTTTGATAAACAAATTCGGAATATACCATATTTTTTATGGAATTGTAAGCATTCTCTAGTGAGCTGACCGCTTCTCGTATTGGATTTGCCCCTTGAGAACCATTAAAAGTCATTCCTAGCATTTTTTCGATCACAGCCAATTTTCGGGCATCAAAATTCCCCCCTCTTGAGCCTGGTGCAAGGCTTTCCACGCCTGCCCATCGATAGATGATATCATCCAACATTTGGAATCGTTTGGATCGATCTTTTTCTAGAATAAATTCATCTACTTTTTTGCGAAGCTCTCCGGTCGTATCCTTGGACATCATTTGCTTCAAAGAATATAAATTACCTACTGATTCCAACTCCGGATAATCCTCTAATTCTGTAGATATTTCGATCTCCTCTTTCTGTATCGATTGGATCGTATCTCTGGAAAGGAGATACTCTCCTATGACCGCTTGTGAGCCATCGGTCTTTTCATAACTACCTTGGTGCACTAATCGATTTCCATTCTCAAGTTCTTGATTTTTCAAATCATTGGCAAGATTGATAGACTTGATTCCTTGCTCTTCCAAAGTAAAAAGTTCTTCTGATGTAGAGAGACCATCTTGGTTAAGATCTCTCCAAACTTTTAGCTTGCCAAAATCAGCGTCTTCAGAAGATATTTTTCCATCCTTGTTCGTATCGAGTTCACGAAGTGCCTCAAATCCTCCGTTCGCTTTCTTACCGCTAGAAAGAATCGTCTGGTCTCCAAAAAGCTCTGCTCCGGAATCAATAATATTATTCTCATTGCGATCAAATACCAACATACCATCATCTGCAGAGACCCAACCGGTTTTTTCTGCAAAGCTATTGTTATCTAAATCAAAATGAACACCTTCTGTCAATGCCGTTGTTTTTATACCGTCTCCATTTAGATCCAAAATGAGAGGGTCTATTCTCTGTTGAGCCGAAGCTTGTTTCACACTTTTGCTAATTGACCTAATATATTTTTTGACATCTTCAGTTTTGAAAACCCCATCTTCAAACTCAAATTCCATATTAGAATAAGAATTCTTCATTATTTTGACAATTTTCTTATCATCACCATATTGAATGATTAAATTCTTTTGAGTATCGTAAGAAAAAACATTTCCATCTTGCAGTTTTAGAATTTCTTCCGGGTCCTTTTTATCCACGAGATTAGGAAATTTCTTTAGATCTAAAGTGATCTTAGGGTATTTAAATAAATGCACATCTCGAAATTTTATTTTATTCTTCTCGCCGACCTTGCCTGATTTTGTATCTTCAATAGAGATGTTTGCATTCTTAGTACCATCAATATTATAAATATCCTTTCCGGCTCCCCCTGTTATTTGATATTTTCCACCGAAAATCTCTGTTTTTGAATTTCCTCCTCCTACTCTAACTAAATGCTTATCCTTGTCTCCGGATAGTATTTTGTCGCCTAGAACAATTTCAAACAAATCTTCAATTTTAGTATATCCATCTCTATTAAATTTTACTCTTTGTAGGCTTTGAGCTGAATGTGAAATACCACCGCCTTTAATATATCGATATCCATGCTCCAAAATCAATCTATCTTTTTTATCCTCGCCAAAATACAATATAACTTTAGAATTTGCTCTTTTTTCCTGACTATTAGTACCTATTCCTTCGATATATTCGACTTTTTTAATATCTGATTTTTTATAGCCCCTGATATCTAGAGCATTATTTTGTAGCAGTTCATCATCATATAGTATATAGTCTCCATCGGGCGCCTTTTTGGACGCTACACGAATTGTATCTATTCCATACTTCTTTCCGAACACAAAAGTATCGTTCCCTTTACCGCCAACCAATATATCATTTCCTTCACCTCCATCTAAAATATCATCACCGGCTTCGCCTACTAGATAATCATTGTTTTTATAACCTATAATTGTATCATTTCCTGATCCGCCTTCTAAAAAATTTTGAGATTTTATCCTGCTAAAATTTTTTTCAAAGAGCTTTTCTAAAGAATTATGGTGTATAAGGTTTAGATACTCTCTGGAACTTATAGTTTGATCTTCTAGACTTCCTCCGCTAATCGCTCGGATAAATTTATTTTTTTTACCGGATGTCTTGATAAAATTACCTATTTTCCCATCAGCCACTATATAATCCAGATCAGTTTGTCCCTTATATATTATAAATTCTGGACGGTCCGGTGCCAGATCTTCAATATTATATTGTTCTGAGTCTGACAAACTGTATTTAACATATCGTTTTGCTTCAGATATTCCTTCTTTTCTCGATTTGCTCATATCCCAAAATTCGGTCAGTGCTCCATAGGCAATAGTTGCTACAGCAAGATATGGATTAGACTTAAAAAAACACGTTAACCATGATATCTGTTTTAATAGAGCCTTGCCTTCTCGCTCAAACCCTGTATTAAATTTTGCGTTCCTATATAACTCATCAAATTGATCTGATATTTTAGTTATCTTGCTTTCAGCAATTTTGGGATCGAATAACTTATCAACTATATAAGAATCAATATAGTTATTACTTATATTGTTTGGCAAATCATTTAAATCAGAGTTTAGGGTATCCCAAAGCTCTTTAGCTATTCCATTTATTTTCTTTATACTCTTATCAACATCTACATTAGCAAAACACAGCTTCAATCTTTCCACAACTTTTGATCCGATCAACTTTCCTCGACCAGCTTCGGCAATAAGAGAAGATACATCCTTTATTAATGATTCACTAACCTGATCTTTTATATGTAAATCATTATGCTTAATAAATGCCATTGCAATAAGATTTTTATCAAATTGATTATTTTCCTTAGATAATTCACCATTATTTTTATATATACCAACCAGGTAACCTCGGTTATTTGACACATGATTGTAACTAGAGAAGTAATTATTCACATCTTGATACAACTCTTCAATAACCTTAGGGATATCTTCAGAGCGTATCGAATTAAAAGGGATACACTGCTTTATAAATTCTTTTAACTTATTTTTTGAAGAACCAACTTCTTGCTTGAAATCTTCCTCTTTAGCATAACCATCAAACACTCTTTGAATACCATTTACAAAATCATCAGCATAATGAGGATATATCACCGGATTCACATGAGGAGAGCCGGCTGACCATTTTTTATCAATATATTTTTGTATTGTTGATGTAATATTACCTCTAATTTTTTCTTCTTTTTTCTTTTCTTCCAAATATTTCTGATCATTTTTTTCGTAATAATTTTGATCAAATACTTTGAGTAACATCTGATTCTCATAGAAATATTTTATACCTTCATTTTCATTAATGTCTCCTTGTGACCTTTGAAGCCAATACTTTTCCAGTTTTTCACGTATTTGTTGTAAGGTTACTTCAATACTTTCTAATGGTATTCCATTAAAAAATTTTTGAGTTAATTTTTCTTCCATTGGTTAGACCTCCTCATATGGTTAATGATTTTAATACTAACATTACAATCGATCACTTATCATTTGTTTGAGAGATTTTATTATAGTCTATATATTATGCGTACACTAATAAGGTCTCGGG
>JAUMYO010000001.1 GCA_030528605.1 Peptostreptococcaceae bacterium
CTAAACCATTTGGAGCTTGTCAATAGAAAAACTCCACAACAACTTGACACGACCTCCTGTTAAAGTGGAATTGAAACTTGCGGAAAAATGTTATATAATAAACTTGGAATGGAGGCGATACTATTAGCATATTTGATGAACTCTGCGGCTTAAAACCGATAAGCGCAGATTCTTTGCAGGAGATGGGGCCTTTTTTTAAGCTTGTTGATTATGAGGCCTGTGAGTATAATTTTATAACCCTTTATATGTGGCAGACGGTATATGACTTCCATTTTGCTACAACGGATAATTTTATGGCGGTCTTTGGTGTTAAAGAAGGCGAACTGTTTGCGATCCAGCCCTACTGTCGAGCGGAGCATTTTGAAGAAGCGATGATCTTTATTGAGAGTTTTTTCAAAAAAGTGGATCAGAAATTAGAGTTTAAAGCGGTAACGGAGGAGGTCCTCGCGAAGATGGAAGCACTTTATCCCGGGAGATTTCGTTGGGAGACGAATCGGGATGACTCCGACTACATCTATGAAGCGGAGAAGCTGCGTACGCTCGCGGGAAGAAAGATGCACTCGAAGAAGAATCATTTGAACGCTTTTATCAAAGAGTACGGGGAACGATTCGTATATAAAAGGCTGGATAAAAATGATTTTTCGGATTGTATCCGGCTTTCAGAGAAGTGGGCATTTTCGCGGGAGAAGGACCAAAATCTGATCGGAGAGAGTCTGGCGATCAAAAAAGTTCTGAAGAATTATTCGAAGTTCAGCAAGTTGAAGGTAGGAGGGATTTACATCGACAATCAGCTGGAAGCTTTCACTTTTGGGGATCATTTGAATCCGAACATGGCGTTGATCCATATCGAGAAAGCGAATCCGGATATTCGAGGTCTATACACGGCGATCAACAAATTCTTTGTGGAAAAAGAGTTTCCGGATGTGGAATTTGTGAATCGTGAGGATGATCTGGGGATAGAAGGGCTTCGATTGGCAAAGCTTTCGTACAAGCCAACGAAACTGGTTGATAAATACTCGGTTCTAGAGGAGTGAGTTGGAGGACGAAATGAGGGACAAAAAGATCGAAATACGAGTAGCTTCGAGTAAAGACAAAAAGTCGGTCAGGGATCTGTGGGAATACAGCTTCTCGGATACGGATCGTTTTGTTGACTATTATTTTGCTGAGCGTTTTTCGCCGGATAACACAGTATGCCTGTTCAGTGATGATCATTTGGAGGCGGCTCTTCAGTTGAACCCTTACAATCTGGTCATCAGCGATGTCGTTACCGAAGTGAAGTATGTCGTCGGGGTGAGTGTTCAGCCGGAGTCGAGGGGACAGGGCTATATGTCCGCTTTGATCAAAGAAACGCTGAATATGCAATATCAAAACGGGGAAGAGTTTTCGATCTTAATGCCCATCGACACAAGGATCTATGAGAAATACGGTTATGCAAATTGTTTTTTTCGGCATGAGTTTTTGATGGATCTGGATCGTATCGATGTGAAAGATACGCGATATCAGGTCCGTCGTATCGACCTGCAGAGCGTAGAGAATGCCGAGCGTGATATCCACAATCTCAGTCAGATCTATTATGATGCGGTGTCGAGGCATCACAGTTTTATCAGTAGAAATTCGCGTTACTGGAAAAATCGAATGGCGGAGCTTGCCGTGGAGGACGGGCAGTTTTTTATCGCCTACGACGGAAAAACGCCGAAGGGTTATGCGATGATCATTGCGAAGACTTCGGATGGGATCGGCAATGTGGTGGAGATGGCTTTTGGCGACAAAGATGCCTATTACGCATTGATGAAGCTGATAAGATCGCATGTTACTCAATTCAAAAGGGTGCGTATCAATACGCCTCAGTTGGAAGAATTTTTGTTGATGAGCGGTTTTGACAACAAGATCGAGCATCGGGTACAGCCTTTTATGATGGGGCGCGTGATCGATGCGGAGAAGGTCTTGGATGTCATTTTATATAAGACACATATTTTTGGAGACAAGCGTCAGGAAAAATTCAATGATCCGGAGGAATTGGCGGTCGAGATCAAAGATCCGTATATCGAGGAGAATAATATCATCGCGGTCTGCAAGGATGGAAAGATCGTTCGGATGCTTCGCGAAGGGAAGGACGATATGTCACAGGTCGGCGAATCGGCTATGGCAAACCGCCTGACGATGGACATCGGTGCGTTGACGCAGCTTTATACCAAGGCGATCACGCTTCGGCGACTGTATCAGATGGGCAAGGTCAAGATGACGGGAGAAAAACTGTATCTGTTTGAAAAATTATTCGGGACTGAGACCGGTTCGAGTTATGTTAATGATTATATCTAGGATCTTAAGGAGGGAGTATGACGAGGCGACTTTCACTGTTGGTGTTGGTTAGCGTCGTCGTTGCTTCCTTTTTTGCTGTTCGGATCTTTGAGCCTCCGATCCGTCCGTCTCATCCCTGCACGGTCGAGGCGGTGGTGAAAGAAGTTCGGCGCAATGGTTTTGCGATGGATCTTCGGGCGGGAGATATGATGATCCGATATTATGGTGAAGTCGGCGATCTTCGGGCAGGAGATCTCGTGCGAGCGAGCGGATATTGCACGGATGTTCGGGATCCTTCGGGCAAGTATTATTCGCCGAGTTATGCACGCTATCTGACTTCACAGGGCATCTATCATAAGGTCGATGCGAAGAAGCTTGAAACGATCGAAAAACGGTATGATCTATACACGCTCCGCCATGATGTGCTCCGTTTTGCCGAAGCCAAACTGGAGGCGATGTACGGGAAGGATGCGCCGATGATCAAAGCACTGGTCTATGGAGATCGCAGTGAGATGTCGGACGAGCTGACGGATCTGTTTTCAAAGAGCGGAACGGCACATATTCTGGCGTTGAGCGGATTCCATGTCGGGATCCTGGCGGCTGCGGTCCATGTTCTTTTTGCTAAGCAATCGGTGAGGACGCGTGGGATCGGGGTCTGTTTGGTGCTGATCACCTATGCTTTTTTGACGGGACTCAGACCGTCGATCTTACGAGCGGTGATATTTTTTGCGTTGTATTACCTGGCATTTCTTCAGACGGAAAAGTTTGATCTGTTCAGTGCGTCAGCGATGACGGCGTCGTTCCTGCTGGTCCTCGATCCGAGAGATCTTTATGATCGGGGGTTCGTGCTGTCTTTTGTGGGCGTGTTCTCGATCGCATTGTTTTATATCCCGTTTCGCCGACTGTTCAAAAGCCGGCGATCCGGCTCGCATCCGATCGTGGAGGCGGTTTCGTTGACACTTGCGGCGCAGGTCTTGACCCTGCCGCTGGGCTGGTATTATTTCGGGCGGATCTCGTTGGTTTCGGTTTTGTCGAATCTCGTGGTCGTGCCGCTGATCTCGTTGATGATGATCCTTGCGATCCTGTCGATCTTCGTCCATACGCTGAGCCTGATCGTTCCGCTGTTCTATGCGGTGGATCCGGGACTGATCGCATCGGTGCGTTTTTTACAGGATATAGTACTGGAGGCAAACCGGTTCTTCGCAGGGTTGCCCTATGCCTATCTGGATCCGAAGAAGCCTTCTTTGGCTGAGCTTATGCTCGTTTATGCGGTAATACTGGCACTCTATCTTCTGTGGGAGCTTTATATGATAAAGGAGAATCGCTATGAACCACAAAGAATTAAAAAAGTTATTATCGAATGAAAATAAATTTATTTTTATCGGAGAAGAGTCTTACTTCTTCCATTACGCGCTGGATCATTTGAAGAAGCAACTGGACCCGGCTTTTGCGATCTTCAATCATATCGAGATCGATCAGAAAACGGCAGAGTATGTTGATTGTATCGCCAAGCTGGAATCGGTGCCGATGATGGATCAAAAGAAGATCGTGCATATCAAAAATTTTAATTTTGCCGTTGAAGGGAATCCATGGAACAAAAAAGAGTTGGAAGATCTGGGCGAGCGGATCCAAAAATTGTCGGATGATACGGTCTTGATCTTGTCAAACGAGAGCATTTCCAAACCGGGAAATCTCAAGTTGATAAAAGATCTGGGCAAACGGATGCGATCGATCGAGTTTGCACGACTGTCCAACAAGGAGCTGGTCGATTTTTTGGTCGATCATTTCGGGTCGCTTGTCGGAGAGAGGGCGATCGATCGAGCTGTCATAGCGAAGTTCGCGCAGTCTTCGGGCTATCTCCAAAAAGATTCCAAGATCGATCTCTATCGGATCCAAGGCATGGCGGAAAAGGCGGCGGCATATTTCCGAGAGTACGGAAAGCTGGATCACTCGGATGTGGAATTTCTGTTCGAGCCGCCGGTGGACGGCGATATTTTTCGACTGATCGATGCGATCTCGTCAGGGAAGAAGAAGGAAGCGTTTCGTCATTATCATGGGCTGCGAACAAAGGGCGAGGCGAATATCAAGATCATGGTGACGATCGGCAAGATCTTTTCTACGGCGGTGAAGGCAAGCTATTATTTTGAGGAAGGATACAGCCGCGAGGAGATCGCCAAAGTATTGAAAAAAAGCCCTTATGCGATCGGCAGTGCTGCCGATCAGATCAAAAAGCTCGGGAGGGATCGGCTGATCGATCTGATCGATGCGATCGTCGAGGTGGATCATTTGATGAAGCGTGGGATGCTCGATGAGAGTGTGTATGGCGAGCTGGCTTTGATGAAGATCTTTGAAGTCATCGAAGGTAAATCGTGATCCCCAATGTGTTTGGAAGAAAAAGCGACCGGATCTTTCGCTTTTTTACGCGGGATGTCGAGACTTCACAGCTTGGCAGAGGGATGATATAATGGATAGCACAAAAAGATTGGAGAAAACTATGTCGAGGATCGCGATCATCTCGGATATCCATAGCAACCTTCCGGCGCTGGAGGCGGTGCTTTGCGATATCCAAAAACAGGATATCGATCGGATCTATAACCTGGGGGACATCATAGGGAAAGGTCCATCTCCGGCGGAATGTATCGACTTGTGCAAAAGATATTGCGACAAGAGCATTTTGGGGAATTGGGAAGATTTTTTCCTTCAATACGATGTTGACAAGGGACCGATCCATTATTACCGCAAGAATATCCCGGAGGAACAGGTGGAGTTTTTGCGATCGCTGGGCTATCTTATCGAGTTCTATCTCAGCGGTCATCTGGTGCGACTCTTTCATGCGCATCCCAACGATGTTTATTGTCGGGTGTTTCGTCGCAGCGAGCTGTCGGTTTATAGCGAGATGTTCGATGTGCCTGCAACATTCTTTACGGTCTTTCCGGACCGAAGGACGGATATTGCGATCTATGGTGATATCCATTTTCCGTACAGCATATATTTTGATGAAGAGCATTACAAAAAATATTATGAGGCTCACAAGGGCTCTTACATATCTTATCATGATCTTTGCATTGCCGAACAGGAGGCGATCGAACGGACATGTGGACGATGGCTCATCAATGCCGGCAGCGTAGGGCAGCCTTTCGACGGGACGATGGCTTCATATCTGATCCTGGAAGGGGAGATGTTCTCGACAAAGAAGGGGGCATTTTCTTATTCGATCCGAAAGGTCGTTTATGATAATCGATATGCGGCAGATCTTGCGCTGGCATCTGATATGAGCGACAAAGAGGAGTATGCGCAGGAGATCTTAACAGGAGTTTTTAGAGGACTGAGCAAGGAGTGAAAATGAATACGACCCCATTGGTCATCGGTGTGGCAGGCGGTTCCGGATCGGGAAAGACTACGCTGGCAAGAAATTTGAATTTGGCGATCCCCAATTCCGTGATATTGTCTCATGATTTTTATTATAAAGATAATCGGGACATCCCTTTTGAAGAAAGACTGAAGATGAACTATGATCATCCCAACGCATTCGATACGGAGCGGATGGTCGAGGATCTCAAAAAACTGAAAGCACATCGGGCGATCGACCGACCGGAGTATTCTTTCATCACCTACACGAGAGTGGATGAGACCGTGCGCATCGAGCCTTCTCCGGTCATCATCGTCGAAGGGCTGCTGATCTTTGACAGCCATGAGCTGATGGATCTGATGGACATCAAGATCTTTGTCGAGTCGGACGATGATATTCGATTCATCCGTCGCTTGACAAGGGATGTTCAGCAGAGAGGAAGGACGCTGGAGTCGGTCGTGGAACAATATCTTACGACAGTCAAACCGATGTTCGATCGATTTATCGAGCCGACCAAAAGGCATGCGGACATCATCGTTCCGCGCGGTGGAAAGAATGAAGTGGCACTCAGCATGATCCTTGCGAGGATACGGACCGTGCTGGCGGAGCATAACTAATACTGAAACTTGATAGACAGCATAGAAAAATTTTCTCGCCTTTTGATACGATCAGTAAATTACTCTAACAGATATTTAGGAATATCACTTATAGAAGCCCGAACCGATCCTATTGTTCTAATGAATTTTAGTATAAATAATAAAAGCAGGAGACTGTATCGATCCCGAAAGTCTGATAAAGAGGCTGACATTCGGTGATCGTTACGATCGCTCCTGCTTTTTTGTGCAAAAAGGCAAAACAAAAACCATAGTGAAAACTATGGTCGTTTCTGTGCTATATAACTCAAGTTATAAGTACTATTTTGCTGCGTTCAATTTTGCTGCAAGTCTCGAAACTTTTCTGGAAGCGGCGTTCTTGTGGATCGTTCCCTTCGATGCAAGCTGCATGATCTTCTTTTGTGCGTATTGGAAAGTGGAATTTGCAAGCTCCATATTTCCTGCCGCCAACGCTTCTTCAAATCTTCGGATAGCAGTTTTAACCTGAGATTTTCTCATTCTATTGATAGATGTTTTCTTTGCGATAACAAGAATTCTCTTCTTTGCGGATTTAATATTTGCCAATGGTCTCACCTCCTCGTCGTGTAATGGGCATTAATAACGTATATGAGTATATCACAGTTTTTGAAGAGTGTAAATAAAAACTTTGGTAAAATGAAAAGATTTTTGTGTACGATCTGTAAGAGCGGGCAGTCACAAAATCGAAAAGAGTCGGACGATCGGAAGGTCCGCTCGAGAAGGAGCGATCAAAAGATCCCGGCGCATCGATTCTTTTTGGAAAGCTTCCGGATCGCCGGATCGGGAAGCGTACAAAAGGAATTTGCCGGGATCTGTTTTTACAAGATCATTTGACGGATCGGATGAGGATCACGCCTATAGTTTGTCGGATCGTTTGAGCACTTCGAGCAGGAAGCTGTAGACTCGATCGACACTGGAGATGCGTACATGTTCATCCGGGGAATGCGGATCGAAGATGTCCGGTCCGAGTGAGATCATATCGACGTCGCTGAGTTTTTTCTTGAGGATACCGCACTCAAGACCTGCGTGGATCGCTTCGACTTTCGGCTCTGTGCTGTTGACCTCTTTGTAGGTGCTGACGAAAAGATCGCGAAGTTTGGATCGGGGATCGTATTCCCAGCCCGGATACAGTCCGCGGATGCCGATGTCTCCGCCAAGAAGTGCAGTAAGCTGCTCGAGATCGTTGATCTGTGAGAAGAGCAAAGATTCCACCGAGCTGCGGATCGAGAAGGATGCGGAAAAATTGTCCGAACCGGTTTGGATCACGCCGAGGTTCTTTGACGATTCTACCAGACCGTGGATGTTCGCACTCATCGTGTTCACACCATTGGATGCCAGCGCGAGCAATGCGAGGACATTGCGCTTTGTCAGTTGGTCAAAGACAGAGATCTTGGTGCTTTCGATCACTTCGGCAGAGATGCTCAGTGCATTGTCCTTGCTTTGAAGCTCGTTGTTGAATATTTGCTCCCAATGCGCAAGTCGTTTTTGGAGCGAGTCCAAAGAATTTTTGTCGATCGCGACGATCGCGACGGCCTCACGAGGGATCGCATTGTCCTTCGACCCGCCTTCCAGGCTTTGGATCTCAAGATCGATCTCTTTTTGAATCTCGGAAAGCAAGCGTCCCAGAAGTTTGATCGAGTTTCCTCTCTCTTCGTGGATGCTGATGCCCGAGTGTCCGCCTTTGAGTCCGGACAATGTGATCGTGCACATATCAAATTCGCCGTCCAAGATGGTCCATCCGATCGGGATCGAGATATCCGCGCGACATCCGCCGGCACAGCTTACCAGGAAAGTACCTTCTTCTTCGGAGTCGATGTTGATCAGGTATTTCCCGTCCAATTTGGTCGGATCGATCTCCTGTGCTCCGAGAAGCCCGACTTCCTCCTGGACGGTAAACAGACATTCGAGTTTCGGATGTGGGATATCTTTTGAATCGAGCAGTGCCAAAGACATTGCTACGGCGATGCCGTTGTCCGCGCCCAATGTCGTTCCGTCCGCAAAGAGCATATCCTCCTTGACGACATGAACGATCGGATCGGTTTTGAAATCATGCACTTTGGATGCGTTTTTTTCGCAGACCATATCGATATGGCTCTGCAAGATGATCGCCGGTGCATTCTCATAGCCTGCCGACGCTTCTTTTTTGATGATGACATTCAATTTTTCGTCTTGATAATATTCAAGGTTTCGCTCCTGAGCAAATCGTACAAGATGATCGCTGATCTGCTGTTCCTCGAAAGAGCAGTGCGGGATGTTCGATATCACTTCAAAAAAATGGAATACTTCTTTTGAAGTGAGTTGGTCATAATATTTCATTCAAAAGCCTCCTTGTTTTTTCTTTATATAGTAGCATATCGTGCGCAAATTTTCTATTCAAAGTTTTGAAAAAATAAAAGTATCTCGCACATCGTTATAACGACCTGAAAATGACGGCAAATGACAAAGAGGTGATGCGTGATATGTTGTTACGAAATAAATTTTGTTATCCATATTTTGTTTGGATTGCTTAAGTAAGATCTTGGGTAATTAGAATACATAGAATGGAAAATTGCAAAAGTATCGAAGGAGTGGAGTATGCCGGAAAACAAAAAAGAACTTCAGGATCTTATCATCATGCATCGAAGGGATCTGCATCAGATCCCGGAACTGGGGCTGGAGCTTCCGCAAACGGTCAGCTATGTGACCAAGGTTTTGGATTCCCTGGATATCAAGTACAAAGTCTATGAGGATATATCCTGTATCGTTGCAGTTATCGAAGGGGAAGGCGAAGGAAGGACATTGGCGATACGCGCAGATATGGATGCGCTGCCGGTGAAGGAGGAGACGGAGCTGCCTTTCCGATCGGTCAACGGGAAGATGCACGCCTGCGGTCATGATGGTCATACCGCGATCTTGCTTGGTGCGGCAAAATATCTGAAAGAGCATAGCACCGATTTTTCGGGCAGAGTGAAACTTCTTTTTCAAGCCGGAGAAGAGTATCCGGGTGGCGCACAGCCGATGATCGAACGAGGAGCACTCCAAGATCCGAAAGTGGATGCCGTGATCGGTCTACATCAAGGATGCATCCATCCCGATGTGCCGAAGGGGTCGGTCGGGATCTCCTATGGCGCATTGATGGCTTCGGTCGACCGTTTTTTGATCAAAGTGATCGGAAAAGGCGCGCATGGTGCCTATCCTCAGGATTCGGTGGATGCGATCTCCATCGCTGCCGAGCTTGTAACAGCGCTCGATCGGATCGTATCAAGAGAAGTCCCGGCGGTCGAGGCGGCGGTGCTCTCGATCTGTCGGATCGAAGGAGGATCCAATCATAATATCCTGCCGGAGGTCGTGGAGCTGGAAGGGACCGTACGCACGACGGATCCCAAGATCCGCGAGAAGATCGCAAGGAGGATGAATGAGATCGCCAACGGGATCGCGATCGCATCCGGGGCGAAGATCGAAGTGCTCTATGATCCGAAATATCCCGCAACGATCAATGATCCGCAGTTCACCGCATTTTTTGAGAAGGTCGCTGTGGATGTCGTGGGCAGAGACAAAGTAGTCGTGCTGACCAAACCGGTCATGAGCAGCGAAGACATGTCCTTCTTCCTGAACGAAGTGCCGGGCACTTTTTTCTTCCTGTCCAATCCGAAAGACGGGGAAGATCCGGTATCGCATCACAACCCGAAATTTGATATCGAAGAAGACCTGATGATGACCGGATGTATGCTTTTTGTGAAGACGGTACTCGAATATTTGAAGAAAGAGGAGTAAATTTCTTTGATTTTCTTCCTTAAGATCAAGGGATAAAAACCTTGGTCTTTTTGTTGGTATTTTTTGGAATAAGACTATTATTCTTTAGAACGATCACTTATAAACATTTTTGTTTTTTACAACTTGGAAGGAATGCTACCTCGCCGTTGCGGCGCTCTATCGGAGCGGAAAGATGTCTATGTGATGATCTTATTGGATGATCGTATAAGATCGGAAAGTTTTATCGATCGGGCGCGTCACTCCGGTCTGTATATAGTGTTTCGATCAAAAATTCAGGACCGAACTTATAAGCTGTGATATACTATATATTGTGCGGGATTTTGAAAATATACAATTTGATTTCTATATATTGATGAAAAACTATTGAATCTCGACACCAGATATTGTATAATAACCAGAAGAATATACGAGATAGGGGGACTGTCATGTTACAGGTCATCAAACGGGACGGAACCAAGGTTCCTTTCGATAAAGAAAAGATCGTCATCGCGATCAAAAAAGCGATGAACAGCAGTAGCGGTGTTTTTGAAGAGGGATTGGCAGAAAAGATCGCAGACGAGATCGAAGAGTTTGCCACTTCGCTACATAAGGAATTGACCATCTATGGTATCGAGGACCAGGTGTATTACAAGCTGATCCGATATAATAATCCGGCAACGGCAAGAGCATACGAAAATTATAAAGCGGTCCAGGCGTACAAACGTCGCGTCAACACGATCGACGAGGATGTAGTCGGCATACTGGATCGAAGCAATGTCAATGTGATCGACGAGAATTCCAACAAGGATGCGAAGATCGTTTCGACACAGCGGGATCTGATCGCGGGCGAGGTGTCCAAGGATATCGCGCGCCGTTTGACAATTCCGACGGACATCGTGCAGGCGCATGACAGCGGTGCGATCCATTTTCACGATATGGATTATATCATCCAGCCGATGTTTAACTGCTGCCTGATCAATCTGGAGGATATGTTGACCAACGGTACGGTGATCAACGGCAAGAAGATCGATCCGCCGAGATCGTTTCGTGTGGCTTGTACGGTGACGACTCAGATCATCGCACAGGTGGCGAGCGGTCAGTATGGCGGACAGAGTATCAACGGCATCGACCGTATATTGGCTCCGTTCGTTCGCAGATCGTATCAGAAATATTATGAAAGCGTCGTCGAGGAGCAGCGAGAAGTCTACGGGATCGAGCCGGATCTGAAAAAAGCGGATGAGATCGCGTGGAAAAGAACGCGCAAGGAGATCAAGGACGGGATCCAGACGATCCAATATCAGATCAACACGCTGATGACGACGAACGGACAGGCACCTTTTGTGACCCTGTTTATGAATTTTCAGCCGGGCTATGAATTTGAGCGCGAGGCGGCATATATCCAGGAAGAGATCCTTCTGCAGCGCCTTGAAGGGATCAAAAATGAGCAGGATGTCTATGTGACACCGGCTTTCCCGAAACTGATCTATGTTTTGGATGAGCATAATGTTCATCCGGGAAGCAAGTATTACCATCTGACGAAGCTGGCGGCAAAATGTACTGCGAAAAGGATGTATCCGGACTATATTTCTGCGAAGAAGATGCGTGAGAACTATGAAGGCAATGTATTCAGTCCGATGGGCTGTCGTTCCTTCCTTGCGCCGTGGAAGAATGAGGCAGGGGAGTATGTTTTTGACGGTCGGTTCAATATGGGCGTCGTGTCGTTGAATCTTCCTCAGATCGGGATCTTGGCAAATGGCTCGGAGCAGAAGTTTTTTGAGATCTTGGAAAAGCGGCTTGAATTGACGAAGAAGGCACTGATCCTTCGATATGATCTGTTGAAGACCGTAACGAGCGATTGTTCGCCGATCCATTGGCAATATGGTGCGATCGCAAGATTGGCTCCGCATGAAAATATTTTGAAATTCATGGATAGCGGATATGCGACGCTATCTTTGGGATATATTGGCGTGTATGAGGCGACCAAGCTGATCAAGGGCGTTTCGCACACTGCTCCGGAGGGCAAAGAGTTTGCGATCCGTTTGATGGATACGCTCAATGAGGCGGTGGATTCGTGGAAAGCGGAGACCGGCATCGGTTTTGCGCTTTACGGAACGCCGGCTGAGAATCTGACCAATCGTTTCTGTTCGATCGACCGTGCGCGTTTTGGCGTGATCGAAGATATCACGGACAAGGGCTACTATACCAACAGCTATCATGTCGATGTGCGAGAGTCGATCTCGGTGTTCGATAAATTTGCGTTTGAAGCGGAATTCCAGAAACGATCCAAAGGCGGCTGCATCTCTTATGCGGAGATCCCGAATATGACTCACAATCCGGAAGCGATCGAGATGATGATCCAATATATCTATGACAACATCACCTATGCCGAATTCAATACGAAATCTGATTTTTGTCATGTCTGCGGATATGACGGCGAGATCCCGGTCGATGAAGACAATACATGGACCTGCCCGCAATGCGGCAACTCCGAACGAAGCAAACTTACAGTGATCCGCAGAACTTGCGGCTATCTGGGCGAGAACTTCTGGAATGAAGGACGGACAAAAGAGATCAAGGATCGGGTGATGCATATCTGATGCGTTACGGACAGATCCGGCGATTTGACATCGCCAACGGAGAAGGGATCCGCACCAGTATTTTTGTAACGGGCTGCACGCATGATTGCAAAGGATGTTTCAACAAAGAGTATCAGGATTTTCAGGCGGGGGAGCTTTGGACGGATCGGGAGACGGATCGGGTCATCGGGTATTTGAAAGATCCCGTGATCAAAGGACTGTCCCTTCTCGGCGGAGAGCCTTTTCAAAATGCCTGCGAGCTGGCAGAAGTATTGAGAGCGATAAAAAAAGAATGCGATAAGGATATTTGGGTCTATTCGGGCTACACCTATGAGCAGATCTGCGCCGATAATAAGATGAGAGCGTTGCTCGAGCTGTGCGATGTGCTTGTGGACGGATTGTTTGTCGAGGAGAAAAAAGATCTAAGGCTTCGTTTTCGAGGATCTTCCAATCAAAGGGTACTCGACATCCACAGGTCTTTAGAGAACGGATGTCCGATCGAATACGATCTCGCTTAGGTGTTTGGAGCTTTCAAAAGCCAGGCGATGACAAAACGAGATGATACGAGAAAGCAAATATCGATAGGATCTGAAAGAGCGGTACAAAGCGTGCCGCTCTTTTTTTTTGAGAATGATCGGCAGGAGGGATCGTTCGGCGGAGGAAGTCCGCTACAGGTTTGGTAGAAGGAATCGTTAGCAGAGGGCATCCTGTCCGCCGTAAAGCGAGATCTGAAGGAAGCTCGGTGCAAACGGTTTGTTGACGAACGGAGCTCATATAGAAGGCATTGTAAAGCGGACAAGAGAAGATGATCTCCTATTGCTTTGCTATGGATCTTATGCTAAGATAACAATACACCCACCCCGTGGGGGTGTTGTTGATTGGAGGAAGTTCGGATGAATGAAGAAAAAAAGAAAGCGGTCCAGGCACTAAAAACGGCGCGAGGACAGATCGACGGGATCATCAAGATGATCGAGGACGGGAGATATTGTATCGATATCTCAAATCAGATCCTGGCGACTTCGGCGATGATAAAAAGAGCAAATCTGCTGATCTTGGAGCAGCATATGAATAATTGTCTGGTAGAAGCGATCGATGAGGACGGAGGGAAGGACAAGATCTCGGAGATCTTGAGAATCCTGTCCAAGATCATGGGGAAATAGCGGATCATATAGAGATCAAAGGAGGGTTCGATGAAAGAAACATTCAGTATTCAGGGCATGACCTGCGCGGCTTGTGCGGCAAGGATCGAAAAAGTCGTATCCAAGATGGAAGGTGTGGATCATGCAAATGTCAATTTTGCTTCGGAAAAGATGGTCGTCGAGGGGAATGACCTGGTCAAGACGGAGGATATCATAGCGAAGATCGAGAAGGCGGGCTATAAGGCGAAGGCTTTGCCGAAGGGCAATGTCGAAACGCTCAAGGTGCTCGGGATGACTTGTGCAGCCTGCTCGGCACGAGTGGAAAAGATGGTGGGTCGAGTCGACGGCGTGGACAAGGTGAATGTCAATCTGACGACGGAGCGGATGACGGTCGAGCTGGATCGCAGCAAGACCAATCTCGCGGAGATCAAAAAAGTCGTTGAGAAGGCAGGTTATCGCTGGGAGGAGATCCGCAAGGAGACGGTGGATGAGGATAAGATCCGCAAGGAGAAGGAGATCAAGACATTGCGCATCAAATTGGTGGTGGCGATGTTGTTTGCGATCCCTTTGCTGTATGTTGCGATGGCTCCGATGATCCCGTGGATCCCGTTGCCATTCCCTGCTTTTTTGGATCCGGAAATTCATCCGAAAAACTTTGCATTGGCACAGATCCTGCTGCTGATCCCGATCCTGATCGCGGGAAACAGATTTTACAAAGTGGGATTCCGGGCGCTTCGACTGCTCGCGCCGAATATGGACAGTCTGATAGCGATCGGAACGACTTCGGCGGTACTTTACAGTTTGTATCACAGCTATCTGCTCTTTAAGAGCGGAGATCACGGTCATGCGCATGCGCTGTATTTTGAATCCGCAGGGGTGATCATCGCGCTCATCCTGCTCGGGAAATATCTGGAGTCGGTATCGAAGGGCAAAACGAGCGAAGCGATCAAGAAATTGATGGGGCTTGCGCCTAAGACCGCTTTTGTAGAGCGTGACGGAGCGGAGATGGAGATCCCGATCGAGGATGTGATGCCGAAGGATATCATCATCGTCAAGCCGGGTGCGAAGATCCCGGTGGATGGGATCGTTGTGAGCGGTACGACGTCGATCGATGAGTCGATGCTGACCGGAGAGAGTATGCCGGTAGAGAAACAGCAGGGAGACCGAGTCTTTGCGGCTACGATAAATAAAAATGGAACGATCAAATTTGAAGCGACCAAGGTCGGAGCGGATACCGCGCTGGCACAGATCATCAAACTGGTCGAAGATGCTCAAGGGTCGAAAGCACCGATCGCCCAGATGGCGGATATCGTATCGGGCTATTTTGTTCCGATCGTCGTTGCGATCGCTACGATCTCTTTCATCCTGTGGCTGATCGCCGGAGAGACGCTCTCTTTCGCGCTCACGGCATTCATATCGGTGCTTGTCATCGCCTGCCCTTGTGCTCTGGGGCTTGCGACGCCGACCGCGATCATGGTCGGTACAGGAAAAGGCGCGGAGTACGGCATCTTGATCAAAGGCGGCGAGGCGCTGGAGACGACGCACAAGATCCGGACCATCATTTTTGACAAGACGGGGACGATCACCGAAGGAAAACCTCAGGTGACGGACATCGTTGTCGGGAAGGCTCGGGATGCGGAGGAAGAAGCGAAGCGACAGGAAGAGCTTTTGCGCCTGGTGGCATCTGCCGAAAAAAGGTCGGAGCATCCGCTCGGGGAGGCGATCGTCAAAGAGGCGGAAGGCAGAGGGCTCGCTTTGTCCGAGGTAGATGCTTTTGAAGCTGTCACCGGACAGGGGATCAAAGTTTCGGTTCAAGGGAAAGAGCTGTTGATCGGAAATGCCAAGCTGATGGATGCGAATAATATCTCCATATCCATGCTTCGGGAAGAGTCCGATCGTTTGGCGGACGAAGGCAAGACACCGATGTATGTGGCAGGTGACGGTCAGCTGCAAGGGATCATCGCGGTCGCGGATGTGGTGAAGCCGAGCTCGGCAAAGGCGATCCAAAAGCTTACCGAGATGGGTATCGAGGTCGCAATGATCACGGGCGACAACAAGAAGACCGCCGAGGCGATCGCAAAACAGGTGGGCATCCATCGTGTGTTATCGGAAGTATTGCCTCAAGATAAGGCGAATGAAGTGAAAAAGATCCAGGAAGAAGGCAAGATGGTCGCTATGGTCGGCGACGGGATCAATGATGCGCCGGCTCTCGCACGATCGGACATCGGGATCGCGATCGGCTCCGGTACGGATGTTGCGATGGAGTCGGCGGACATCGTATTGATGCATTCCGATCTGATGGATGTACCGACGGCGATCTTGTTGTCCAAGCGTACGATCCGGACGATCAAGCAAAATCTCTTCTGGGCTTTCGGTTACAATATCGCAGGCATCCCGATCGCGGCAGGCTTGCTCCATATATTCGGCGGACCGCTTCTTGATCCGATGTTTGCGGCTGCTGCGATGTCTTTGAGCTCCGTATCGGTGCTCACCAATGCACTAAGGCTCAAAACTTTTAAGCCGTAGCATTTGCCGGGATGCTCTGATCGATCGTAAGATCGGTCGAGAGAATGGATCGATAAAAGTACGAGCTGAAATTTTCGTCAGCGTTCTATAAAAGTTTACAGCAGAACTTCACAGGAGAATATCTGTTTGCTTTCAACAGGCAAGGGATATTCTTCTTTTTCATGCCTGATACTAAAACCTATTTGGATCTAGAGTATCGATTCGATCTCTACGCGTGATATTCCTGAATATCTGTTAGAGTGATCAGCTGATCGTATCAAAAAGGCGAGAAAATTTTCTATGCTGTCTATTGGGTTTCAGTATGAGATCGATCGGCTGTTTCAGAGAAATTCAATCATTTTAATATAGGGATATAGAAGAATGATATCGATCGGTCCTCCGTACGGAATTCATCAAAAATGTCAGCATTAAATTGACAGGATCCAATTTGCTCGTGCTGATTGACAAGCCTCCTATTTTGAAGTATCATATAAAAGATCAAGAGAACTCTTTTAATTTGGTACTGAGAGACTGACAAGGAGGTAATATGAGACACTTAACAGAGATAAGTGATTTTAGCGTGGAGGAAATTTCTTCACTTATTAGCGTTGCTAAAGATATTATGGCAGATCGAAGCAAGTATATGGATGCTTTGAGGGGTCGTATCTTGGCAACGCTTTTTTATGAGCCGAGTACAAGAACGAGACTGAGCTTTGAGACTGCGATGCTCAGACTGGGCGGCAGCGTGATCGGCTTTTCCGGCGCGGAGAACACATCGGTCTCCAAGGGTGAGACGGTGAAGGATACGGCTCGCATCGTATCGGGCTATGCGGACATCATCGCGATGCGCCATTATCAGGCAGGTGCTCCGATGGAAGCGGCGAGCGTTGCAAGCGTGCCGGTGATCAATGCAGGAGATGGCGGCAATCAGCATCCGACTCAGACTTTGACGGATCTGTTGACGATCTCTTCCGAGCTGGATCGTTTGGAAGGATTGACCATCGTGATGGTGGGAGATCTCAAATACGGAAGGACGGTCCATTCGCTGACCAAAGCGATGAAACGCTACAAGAACAATCATTTTATTTTCGTTTCGCCAAAAGAATTGGCGATGCCCGATCATATCAAAGAGATGCTGACTTCCGACGGGATCACATTTGAAGAGACCGAGCATTTTGAGGAAGCGATCCCGAAAGCGGATGTGCTATATATGACAAGGATCCAAAAAGAGCGTTTTGACGATGAGGCGGAATATGATCGATTGAAGGATCCTTTTATCCTGGATGAAGAAAAGATGAAGCTCGGCAAAAAAGAAATGATCGTGCTCCATCCATTGCCAAGGGTGAATGAGATCACCGAAGGCGTCGATGAAGATCCGCGTGCAAAATATTTTCAGCAGGCGAGATATGGGATGTTCATCCGTATGGCATTGATATTGACACTCGTCCGTATCAATGAACGATCGTAATGATGTTGAAAAGAAGGACGGTATGAATCGGTGAAGAAGGCAGAGGACTTTTGAGCCGAAGAATATGGGAGGAACGATGATAAGAATAAAGAATATAAGAATGATCGATAAATATATGGATCGGACGGATGATGTCCTGATCGTGGGCGAGAAGGTCGAATTGATCGGAAAATCGAAGATCGATGCGTATCTGGAGAAAAAAGCGTCTGTAACGCTTCGGGAAGAAGATCTGAAAGCGGATATGTTAAAGGAAAACGGACTTTGCGACGATGTTTTCGGGGATGAAAAGCTCTTGGTGATCGAGGGCGAAGGCAGATACCTTTCGCCAAGTTTTGTGGATCTGCACTTCCACTTGCGCAATCCGGGACAGGAGTACAAACAGACCTTTGAGGAAGCTTCGGCGGCGTGCATCCGAGGCGGTTATACCAAGGTGGTCGCGATGGCGAATACCAAGCCGATCGCCGATCATGGCGAGGTGCTGGATGCGGTTTCGGAAGGGATGAAGGATCTTCCGCTGGAAGTCGTGCAGACCTGTGCGGTGACCGTCGGGCTCAAGGGAGAGACCTTGGTCGATTTTGAGACGATGCGCAAAAAGACTTTTGTTTTCTCGGATGACGGGCGCAATGTCGACAGTGCGGACATCATGGAAAAAGCGCTTGAAAGATCGAAGGAGCTGGACTTCATCATCATGGATCATGACGAGCCTGAGAGCGATATGGTCATCCGAAATATCGAGCTTGCGAGAAATACCGGAGGACGCCTTCATTTTTGCCATATCAGCGAAAAAAGATCGATCGATGCGATCACCAAAGCGAAGGAGGATGGGCTGAATGTGACCTTTGAGGTATCTCCTCATCATATTTTCAGCAAGGATCTGAGCTATCGGGTCAATCCGCCGATCGGAACGCAGGAAGACAATGAGGCGATCATCGCCGTGATAAAAGATGGAAGAGTCGATGCGATCGCGACCGATCATGCGCCGCATACCGAAGAGGATAAACAAAAAGGTGCGCCGGGGATCGCCAATATCGAGACGGCATTCGGGATGGTCCGCAAAGTTTTGAAAAAAGAGGGAGTCTCGTTGCAGCGTCAGATCGAGCTGATGAGCAACGCACCTTCGGAGATCCTTGGTGCGGACAATCGTATCCGGGAAGGCGGTCGTGCGGATCTGGTCCTTTTCAACGATGAAGAATATAAGATCGACAGCCAAAAATTCGTAACCAGAAGCAAGAACACCCCTTATGACGGATGGGATGCGCAAGGGATCATCGAATATACGATCGTAGGTGGAAAAATATATAAAAACCGATGATCTTGAAAAGATCACAGTTAGATCGTTGCAAAACATTAAGGTGAAGGTGATGAGGGAGTCGGTCGAGCCGAAGGCGGCGGATCGACTCCTCTTTATAAATAAAAGGACCGGGATCTTCTGACGGACAAGCATGCTTTGGCGGTACGATAGTATGCGGAGCTAGACAGAGGTTTCGGCAGGCGAAGTTTTTGGAGGGAATCGTTATGATAATGAATGAGTTGAGAAAGCGTGCGATGGAGATCAGCCCGCTGTGCGTAGGGATCGATCTGAGGGAGGATCATGTTCCTCAGGAGCTGAAAAATTTGCCGATCGAGGAGCAGTTCGTCGAGTATGCAAAGGAGATCATCGACGCATCCAAGGAGTATGCGGCATGCTACAAACTGCAGATCGCATGCTACGAGGGCTATGGTCTGGCAGGGCTTCGAGCATACAAAACGATCCTGGAGACGGTACGACGGGCAGGACATATCTCGATCGCGGACATCAAAAGGGGCGACATCGGCTCTACGGCGGAGATGTATGCCAAAGGTCATTTTGAAGGGGATCTTGAGGCGGATATCCTGACGCTCAATCCGTACATGGGTCATGATGCGATCAGTCCTTATGCAAAATATGTTTCGACAAAAAACAAGGGCGCTTTTATCCTGGGGAAAACATCCAATCCGGGCTCTCGCGATTTTCAAGATCTGAAGGTCGGTGATGAATATCTGTATCAGCAGGTGATCCGGACGATCGATCGATGGAACAAAGAGCTCGAAGGCTATGAGGGCTTTGGCGGCTACGGCGTCGTAGTGGGTGTGAACAATGCGGACGATATCGCATTGCTCCGATCCGTCACTTCCCAACTTTTTATGCTCATCCCGGGCTACGGTGCGCAGGGGGCGAAGATCGAAGACATCGCGGCGCTCGTAAGGGAGCATAAGAATGGTGTGGTCAATGTCTCTCGTGGACTGACCGCCAAGATCGAGGGAGATTTCCGAAAAGTTTTGAGAGATAGAGCGGCAACGCTGGCAGGAGAACTAAGAGAATGTTTCAGATAAAAAAAGCGAAGATCATTGAAAACTGTGCGATCACCCATGATCTGTATCTGATGAAGATCGAGGGGCGATATGAGATCCGGGCGGGACAATTTTTTATGCTAAAGGCGATCGATGCCGATATGACACTCTATCGCCCGATCAGTATTTTTGATGCGGACGAAGAGTCGGTCAGTTTCTTGTACTCGGTGAGGGGCAAGGGGACTGCGATCTTTTCGCGCCTTCGGGCAGGAGATGAGATCCTTCTGCATGGGGCGTACGGCAATGGATTTCCAAAGGCAAGCGGAAAGCCGGCGCTCGTCGGTGGAGGGATCGGGATGGCTCCTCTGCTTTATACCGCTAAACAAAACGAAGGATCGGTCGTCTATATCGGCGTAAGGGATGGTCTGTATTCTGAAGACGAACTGGCGAGGATCCGAAAGCTGTTTGAAGGGACAGATCTCGTGCTGAAGGTCGGCGGTATCATTACCGATGCGGTCGAATTTGAGCGGTTCGACGAGATCTTCACCTGCGGACCGGAAGTGATGATGGCAGCAGTCTCCAAAAAACATCAGCGCGTCTTCGTTTCGATGGAGAAGCATATGGGCTGCGGTGTAGGTGCTTGTTTGTCGTGCAGCTGCAAGGTGGATGGAAAGATGAAAAAAGTATGTCAGGACGGACCGGTATTCTTGGGGCAGGAGGTGTTTTGATGCGTGAGGTATTTTTTGGCAAAGAGTTTAAGAACATCGTGATCGGAGCATCGGGGACCTTCGGATTCGGCAGAGAGTTTGACAAGTTTTATGATGTCTCGATGTTGGGCGGCATTTCTTCCAAAGGATTGACCTTGGAGCCTCGAGAGGGTAACAAGGGGATCCGCATCACCGAAACGCCGTCGGGCATCATGAATTCGATCGGTCTGGAAAATCCGGGCGTGAAGGCTTTTTTGGAGCATGAACTGCCTTTTATGAAGAGTAAGAACAATGTGTTGATCGCCAATGTGGGAGGATCGGATCCGGAGAGCTATGTTCGTGCGGTCGAGCTGATCGATGAGCATGCGAAGGCGAATGACGGCGTGGACATCATCGAGCTGAATATTTCCTGCCCCAATGTAAAACAGGGCGGGATGGCTTTTGGGATCAATGCCTGCGATGCGGCTTTTATCACGAAAGAGATCCGAAAGACGACGGATCTGCCGCTGGTGGTCAAACTTTCGCCCAATGCCTACAATATCATCGAAGTGGCAAAATCGGTCGAGGCGGAAGGGGCGGACGGTCTGTCGCTCGTGAATACTTTTACGGCGCTGGAGATCGATGTGGTGAACAAGAAGGCATTGTTTGACAATATCTATGCCGGTCTGTCCGGTCCGGCGATCATGCCGATCGCGCTTCGTATGACGAGAGATGTGTGCAAAAGCGTGAATGTGCCCGTCATGGCGATGGGAGGTATCACTACGGCGATCGATGCGATCAAGTTTGTAATGGCGGGTGCATCATTGATCCAGGTCGGTACAGGAAATTTTGCCAATCCGATGGCATGTTGTGATATAATAAAAGGGTTGGAAGAATATTTGGCAAAAGAAAAGATCACATTGGCTGAGATAAGGGGGATCGTATGATCGAGATTCTAAAACAAAGTGATGCGCTGTTGGAAGGACATTTTTTGCTCACATCGGGCAAACATTCCGATCGATATGTTCAATGCGCAAAAGTGCTTCGTTATCCGGATAAGGCGGAACAGATCCTCAAACCGGTTGCGGACAAACTGCGCGCGATGAACATCGATCTTTTGGTCGGTCCGGCAATGGGCGGCATCATCGTGGCATATGAGCTCGGAAGACAGCTCGGGAAAGAGGCGATCTTTACAGAGCGTGTCGACGGCAAGATGGAGCTGAGAAGAGGTTTTGAGGTGGAGAAAGGGCAGCGGATCGCGATCTGCGAGGATGTGATCACGACGGCAAAGTCATCTTTTGAGGTCAAAGAACTATTGGAGAGCATGGGCGGTGAAGTGGTCGCTCTGGCTTCGATCATCGACCGTACGAAGGGGAATGTGGATATCGAGATCATCTCCGCGATCCGGCTGGAGATCGATACTTATGATCCGCAGGATTGCCCTTTGTGCAAACAAAACATTCCTTATGTCAAGCCGGGTAGCAGAAATATTAAGTAACGAGGGAACTATGCAAGTCTTTAATCTTACGAGTTTGAATATTTTGCAGGAAGTGCCGCGCGTTTTGTTCAAACCGATCAATCGCAACGGGCAGTTCATCTTTTTTGAAAAACTTGTGACCGGGATCGATGATACATGGAGTGAAGGGATCTGGGCATACGATATCGATACGCATGAGATGAGTCGCGTGGATCAGGGACAGCATGTTCAGTACAAAGAGCTGTATGATCTGGATACACCGCAGATCTTTTGGAACGGAACATCCAGGATCGACCCTGACTTCATGTATTTTGCAACGATCACTGCATTGGAGGAGGAAGAATTTATCGAGTTTTACGAGATCGACCTTCTTTCCGGCTTGCAGCGAAACATCTTGGGCTTTCGTTTTGAGAAGGACAGTTTTGTTTACAAAAGTATGGATCTTCTCGCTCCGGGCTATCTTCTGTTTCGGCTCAGCTATGAGGCGGATCTTATCGATGTGGACTTTTTTGATGATCTGTATCTGTTGGATGTCAAAGAAAAAAAATATTACGAAGTCAAGGATGAGGCATTCAAGATCAATATCGGCAGTCTGATCGTATCGGGCAAGGGGAGAAACGCCAGAATTTTTCTTGAAGAGTGCTATCTTGGAGAACAGGAGCAATATGATCTGCTCACATCCGAAGAAGTCGAACTTGCCTATGATCTTCATGAATCGATCGATCCGCAGCAGATCTATCACAATGCGATCAAAACGACGACCTTGGCAAATTTTATCAAACAGATCAAGGCGGGAACGGAGAAGATCGCATTTGATGTGATCGACGAGATCGCGATGGAAGGAAGCATCCGTCTGATCGGAGAGACCGCAGAGAGCATCTATTATAAAAAGCAGATCTATGATTTTGTACTTCGGGAAAAAGGGGACTTTGTATCCAGACGAAAGATCGGGAGTTATGAGGTCTACAAGATCGATAAAAAGAGCCTCAAAAGCGAGTTTGTCCGCGATGTACATGGCAATGTCGAGATCAAAGTCAATTCCAAACGTGCCTATCTGATCAAAGACCTTCGCTTTCATTCAAAGATCGAAGACTTTGACAGTAGGGAGATCGTGTTTGACTATAAAAAGCGTTTTGTCGGAAGAGCTTATGAGGAGATCTCGGATGTTATAAACGATGAATTTTTTGTGGTCCATCTGGACTCGGACGATCCGAAGGTGGCAAACTATATGATCGTCGATATCGCTTCAGACGAGATGATCGTTGCGGGGCAGGATATCTTGGTGCTGGAAGATCATCTTTTTGTAATATAGATCTCGTATCTTATTGATACCAAAACCTATTTGGACTTAGAGCATCGATCCGAGCTCCTATGAGTGATATCTCCGAATATTTTTTAGGACGATCTGTTGATCGGATCAAACTAAGGAGCGAAAATATCTCGATGCTTTTTATCGGGTTTTAGTATGAGTAGAAAGTTTATAAATTTCGGGAGGTTTTATGGAAAGCGGAAAGTTTAGATTTTTAAGGGAAGATCATGGCATGACCTTCGCAAAAGGGAATTTGTACTACGGTAAGGTCGAAGGCTTTTACACGACATTCAAGATCGAGGAGCAGGCAAAAAGAACGATGATCATGGTCGGTGCGAATCGGGAAGAATTTGATCCTCGGCTGTCCGGTCTTTTGGAAGAGATCCGAAGGATCGATGGGATAGAATCCGCCGAACTGTCGTATAAGAGCATCCTGATCAAAACGAAGATCCAATTTCAAAAGAAAAATTTTCAAATGATGGTGCAGGATTGCTTTGGAAAACTGTTCGGCTACCTGAGATCGAATGGCTATAAGAGCGGATGTTTTGTCACGGGGATCGACGATCCTTCGATCCGACTTCGCCGCCTCAATGATCTGCATTTTATGTTCCTGACCGATACCGGGCTGAATGTGATGACAGAGCATTTGGAAGAAAAGCGAGCAGAGATCGCGCGTCGTCCGGAGAACTTCTTTTTGGGTGCGATCGGTGCCATCATCGGCGCGTCGCTGGGCGGTCTACTGTGGGCTGTCATGGGAGTCATGGGCTTCTGGGCATGGTTCGCGGGGATCTTAGGATTTACGATGGCATTTTACGGATATCAAAAGCTGGGCGGAAGAGTCAGCAAATTGGCAAGTGTATTTATCTTCATCGTCTGTATCATAGCTATCTTTGTCGGAAGCGTCGCGGAATGGGCATGGCATTTCTACAGAGCATATAAGATCGAGATCCCGGACCTGACTTACTTTGAAGTGTTCGTTGATATCGTACCTTTTATATTTTCTACACCGGGAGAACTCATGAGAGAATTTTTGATGGATGTCGGAGTCGGGGTCGGATTGACGTTCTTGGTCGGGATCCCGATGGTCAAGAAGATGTATTCCGAAAGTGCGGGAGAATATACGATCAAAGACATCGACTAGAAATGATGTTGCGGACATAATGGTGATAGATGGTCATTGGAACGAGAGATCGCGCGATCTTGATACGGATCATCGAAATAATAGCAGTAAACCGAAAGGGCTGTTGCAATTTGAGACTTCGCACAAAATATATGATGAGAGACCTGTGGTCTACTACGATATTTTGTGTGAGATCTGTGTTTTGCGACAGCCCTTATTTTTTTATAAAAACATATTTTTTGTCATCGGAATCCTCTTTTGAAAAAGTGTGACCCAGATCATTGAAAGATCGGATGTCCTCGATCTTCGTGATTCTGTTTTCTGCGATAAAGCGTACCATCGCACCTCTTGCCATTTTGCATAATGTCCCTTTTTCGACGATCTTTCCATTGATCTTCTCGCCAAAAACACAACTCACCAAAGGGTAGCCCTTTGGCAGACCCGCTGTGACGACTTTGCTGTATTCCTTGGAAGCCAGATCCAGGATCGGTCCGCCTTTCTCCATCAATTCATTTGCTATCTTCGGACCCCAAAAGCCATAGAGATCCTTGTAAGGCTCGATCGCAAGTTTTGCCTGCATCTCCAAGCGGTACGGAACGACGGCATCAAACGGCTTGAGCGATCCGTACATCGCCGAAAGGATGTGGAGGTGTTTGTCGATATGATCGAAATGATCTCTTTCAAATACCTGAACACCCATGTATTGAAACTGGATCCCTTCGTAGGAAAAGATCGCCGGTGTCATCGCCTGCTGAAGATCCATATTTTGCAGTCGCTCGTGATTGAGTTTGGTGATCGCCTCGCTCGCTCCGTATAATAGACGCAGTTCATCAAAAGAAAGCTTTTGTAAAGCATCTTTTATGATCTGTGCTTCCGATAGAAATCGGGGAAGTTGTTTTGGTGGCAAAAAGTCGGTATCGACATTCATTTTTTTTGCCGGCGATATGATGATGCGCATGATCTTTTTATAGTGAAGGCGGAAGCGTGTCACTATCCTTTCTTTTGTTTGATATAGACTTACAGATCTTTGCAAGGTCATTTTTATTGTACTATTTTTCCGATCCGCTGTCTATCTATCGATAAAATATTTTGCAACGAAGACTTTTTACAAGAGAAAAAAATACTCAGGTCGATCGCTATTGAATGGATCAAAACGATCGTTGTATGACGAGGATAAAAAGAGTACAATATTGACTTTTTGTGCTGAATTGGATATACTGTAATTTGATCCTATATTGTCCGGGTCGAAGCGGAAAAGTTAGTCTTTGCAAACTGTTCCGAGGATGTATGCGATCGGATCTTACGATGAGTTGCTTTTTGGCAGCGATCGTGCTTTTATTCACAGAAAGTGCGAGAGCGGATCGATCGGGAAGGAAGCATCGGAGCGGTTTGCCCCAAACAGATCTCGTCAGGACCGGATGAAGAGCGATATAAGGAAGTAGGGACCTTATATGGTCGGGGATAGGTAAAATCGGAAAGGAGAATGTTATGATCAATGTAGAAATTTGTTCGGGATCCAAATGTATGATGGCAGGAGCATCGACGATGTTCGATGTGATCGAGTCTTTGGTGGATGATCTCAAAGAGCAAGGGTATGAAGCGGAAGTGAATCTCGGATTTTCAAAATGTATGCAGTATTGCCGTCAGGATCCGAATCTTACACCGGTCGTGAAGATCAACGATGAAGTCGTCACAAAGGCTACGACACAAGGTGTGATGGAAATGATCGTGGAAATGGCAAAAAAATAGGAAATGTACTAAGATTGGTTGATCAAAATTAATTAAGGTCGAAGTTGTAGAACTTGCGAGGAGTAACAGGAGATACATATGTTAGGAATTTTTACAGATGTCATCAGTATTAGGAGAAAAGTTTTTGCGGAGGTGGCATCGATTGCTTATGAGGACAGACCGCTTAGCGAACTGCCAAAATCAGTATTTAATATTTTGCCGGGAGAAGAGGCAAGATATCGTCAGGATATTTTCAAAGAGCGAGCGATCGTCGGAGAGAGGATCCGTCTTGCGATGGGGCTGGATGTTCGGAGTGCGGGCGTTTATGGACCGCTCACCGATGGGGTGGAAGAGATCGACGTCAATGAGCGGATCTATGAAGCACCGCTGATCAATGTCATTCCCTTCGCTTGCGAAGCATGCCCGACAAAGACCTATGAGATAACGAATCATTGTAGGCGTTGCATCGGACACCCTTGTCAGAATGTTTGTCCGGTCAATGCGATCTCTTTGGATAAGAAAAAGGCGAATATCGATCAGAGCAAATGTATCAAATGCGGAAGATGTAAGGATGTCTGTCCGTACAGTATCATCATCATGTACGATCGTCCGTGCGCGGTCTCATGCGGTGTCAATGCGATCGGCAGCGATGAGCTGGGACGGGCAAAGATCGATCATGAAAAATGTGTTTCTTGCGGAAACTGTATGCAAGCTTGTCCATTCTCGGCTATCGCGGACAAATCACAGATCTATCAGCTCGTGAAGGCACTCAGATCCCATGATAATATCTATGCGATCATCGCGCCGGCTTTTGTCGGTCAATTCGGACCGATGGCAGGACCGGCTCAGGTGTTTGAGGCGATCCGAAGACTCGGATTCAAGCAGGTCGTAGAGGTCGGGCTCGGTGCGGATATAGAAACGATCCACGAGGCGCAGGAGTTCTTGGACCAAGTGCCGCACAAACGCCCTTATATGGGCACCAGCTGCTGTCCGGCATGGTTCGGTATGGTCCGCAAAATGTTCCCGGATCAGTTGCCATATATTTCGGAATCTGCGACACCGATGATCGCAACAGCTCATTATCTGAAGAAAAAAGATCCGGACTCCAAGGTGGTGTTCATCGGACCATGCGTTGCGAAAAAATTGGAAGCGTTGGATGACAATGTGAAAGACTATGTCGATTTCGTCATCACTTTTGAAGAATTGTTCGGATTGTTTATCGCAAAAGATATCGAACCGTCCGAGATCGAGACCGACGAGGTCGTCAACGATGCTTCGACCGTCGGACGAGGATTCGCGGCGGCAGGCGGTGTTGCCAATGCCGTCAGTCGCGTTGCAAAACAGCTGGATCCGAGTGCGGTGATCCAGATCGAGAGCGCGAATGGACTTCATGAATGCGTCAAGATGATCCGACTGGCAAAAGCAGGCAAGAAAAACGGGATGCTGCTCGAAGGAATGGGATGTGAAGGAGGCTGCATCGGTGGCGCGGGAACGGTCATCTCGATGGCACAGGCTCGTAAAGCGTTGCAGCAATTCAGTAATGAGGCGAAAGCCACTCTTTCTACCGAGAATGAGTTGATCAAGAAATAATATCGAAAGATCGAGAAATAGAGTCATACACAGAGCAAGACCGGAGACGGTCTTGTTTTTCTGTCTAAAAAAATCGAGAAGATATTGATCCGGGATATTCTGTACGAAAATCTGATAGAGAGCATAGAAATATTTTCAATCTTTATTCAATGAGATCGATAAAGTCATGCAAGACGATCCGTAGATCGTATGAACAGATCGGATAGAAATGTTGATATAAAATTGAAAATATGGTAGAATAACAAGGTGTTTATTGAGTTTAGCGGTAAGGCAAGGGGCATGATGTCAGAGATCATTAAAATAGAGGATTTAGTTTATCGATACGATGATGACAAAAACAAAAATGCGGTGGATGGCGTCAGCCTGTCGATCGCAAAAGGTGAGTTTGTGGTGATCATCGGACACAACGGTTCCGGTAAAAGTACGCTGGCAAAGCATTTTAACGGGATCTTTCTCCCAAGCTCGGGGGATGTGTATGTCAACGGCATGAATACCAAAGAAGAGGATAAGATCTGGGCGATCCGGCAAAATGCCGGGATGGTCTTTCAAAACCCGGACAATCAGATCGTTGCTACCGTCGTAGAAGATGATGTGGCATTTGGACCCGAGAACCTCGGGATCGACAAACATGAGATCCGTCGTCGAGTCGATGAGGCACTTGCGATCGTTCGGATGAGCGAGTTTTCCAAGAAGCCGCCGTTCAATCTTTCGGGAGGGCAGAAACAGCGTGTTGCGATCGCAGGGATCATCGCGATGAGTCCGGACTGCATCGTATTCGATGAGCCGACGGCGATGCTGGATCCGCGCGGACGCAAGGAAGTGATGGATACCATCGTTCGGCTGAACAAGGAAGAGCATAAAACGATCGTCCATATCACGCATTTTATGGATGAAGCGACTGAGGCGGATCGCGTGATCGTGATGGAAGAAGGGAAGATCATCATGGAGGGGCGACCTCGTGAGATCTTTTCACAGGTGAAGAAATTGAAAGAGCTGGGACTGGATGTTCCTCAGATGACGGAGTTCGCTCATGAGTTGAGGGAGGACGGTCTGGCACTCAGCCAAGATATCCTGACGGTGGAAGAAATGGTGGAAGAACTATGTCGGTTGATATAAAAGAACTCAGTTATATATATGATCCGGGCACGCCGTTTGAAAGTCATGCGCTGGATAATGTTTTTTTGGAAATAAAAAATGGCGAGTTTGTCGGGTTGATCGGTCATACCGGATCGGGAAAAAGTACGCTGATACAGCATCTCAACGGACTTTTGAAACCGACAAAGGGGACGATCTTCATCAATGATCTGGAGATCACGGCAAAGGAGACTTCACTCGTCAATATAAGGAAAAAAGTGGGATTGGTATTTCAGTACCCGGAGTATCAGCTCTTTGAAGAGACGATCTACCGGGATGTCGCTTTTGGACCGCAAAAGCTCGGTCTGGATGAAGAAGAAGTTCGCCGCAGGGTGTACGCATCGCTTGAGGCGGTAGGACTGGATCCGGAAGAGAAAAAAGACAACTCGCCTTTTGAGATGTCGGGCGGACAGAAACGAAGAGTGGCGATCGCCGGGGTCATCGCGATGGAGCCGGAGATCCTGATACTGGATGAGCCGACTGCAGGGCTGGATCCGCACGGAAGAGATGAGATCCTTGCGCAGATCAAGAAGATCCATGAGACAAGAGGAACGACGATCATTTTGGTATCGCACTCGATGGAGGATGTTTCAAAGCTTGCGGATCGTCTGATCGTGATGAATCGGGGCGGGATCGAGCTGGTCGGGTCGCCGAAGGAAGTGTTTCGACATGAAAAAAGACTTTTGGAGATCGGGCTTGGAGTCCCTAAGATCGTAACGCTGATGAATATCCTGCGCGAGAAGGGTCATTCGATCGATGAGGATATCATAACGATGGATGAGGCAAAAAAACAGATCGTGGAGCTGGTAAGGAGAAAGAAGAATGCTTAAAGACATTACGCTCGGGCAATATTATCCAACAGATTCCAAGATCCATCAGCTGGATCCGAGGGTAAAACTGATGTTCACTTTCGTGTTTATGACGGCACTTTTTATGATCGATCGTTTTTATCCTTTTGCAGTGATCGTTGTTTTTGTGGGATTTCTTGCGAAAGTATCGCGCATCCCGATCAAATATCTGGTCAAAGGAGTCAAGCCATTGTGGGCGATCCTGTTGTTTACCTTTTTGATCAACTCCTTGCTGACACCGGGAAAGATCCTGTTCCAGTATTGGATCTTCAAAGTGACGGCGGAAGGATTGCAGGTCGGATGCTTTATGATCTTGCGGCTGGTGCTCCTTATCATAGGGACTTCGCTGCTCACGCTCACGACTTCGCCGATCGAGTTGACGGAAGGGATCGAGAAGCTGCTGGATCCGTTGAGACCCATCGGTGTTCCGGCGCATGAGATCGCGATGATGATGACGATCTCGCTGCGATTTATCCCGACTTTGCTGGATGAGACGGATAAGATCATGAAGGCGCAGATGGCGCGTGGTGCGGATTTTGAGAGCAAGAATATCGTGGAGAGGGCAAAAAGTTTGATCCCTCTGCTCGTGCCGCTTTTTATCTCGGCGTTTCGTCGCGCGGAAGAATTGGCGATGGCGATGGAATCCCGATGCTATCGAGGCGGTGACGGACGGACCAGAATGAATGAGATCATCCTGACCCGCTCGGATATCGTGTATTTTTCGATCGCAAGCCTGTTGATGGTCGCAGTGGCGTCAACAAGATTTTTTGATTTTGGAATTTGATGATTATATAATAAATAAAAACGAGGCAGAGCTTCGTAAAAAGGATCGAGTAAAGGAAAAGGTGATAAGATGTCAGAAAAGACCAAAGCGTATTTGAGGATCGCCGCAATGGCGGGGGTATTTGTATTGATGGTGGTTTCGTTGTTTGTGTATAAGAGTTTGTGGATCAGGATCCCTTCGTTGATCCTTGCTGTAGGATTGGGCTGGATCCTTGTACGAACTTTTGTTGCGATGAAACGAAAGAAACATGCGATCTACGGCAAGGTGCTTTCGATCACCAAGCCGACCAACAAGTTCAAGATCGGCAAGACCGTCGTTGTCGTAAAGGCAGGAAAGGTGTCGAAAAAACTCTACTCTTGGCAGCCGCTCAGCCTGAAGGTCGGCAATGAATACGGGTTCTACTATGAAGAAAGATCCAATCAGATCTTGAAGTATGAAACGATCAAGATGAGTCAGATCGGGCGTCCGAAGGGGAATTCTTTGCCGCCTCAATACAGATAGGAGAAAAGATGTACCGATTGTTGGGAGATATCGTGATCGATACGGATGAATTGATCGAAAAGTTCTCAGAGCATCAGATCAAAGTGATCGAGAATGTAACGAATGCGGCAAAACGGGATGATGCCGTCGCGTTTCGGATCGCGGCACCTTTGGAAGAGCTGGGGGGATCCGGCATGGTCTTGGATGAGGAGCGGATGGATCAGCTGATGCAAAAAGCGGAGATGCTATATGCCGAAAAGATCCGACCTCATTTGGAGGAGAGACTGTCCTATCGTCTTTATGCGTATCATTATAATGAAGTGGAGGATGCGGTCATACTGAATCTGGTCATTATGGACCGGGAGATCGGAAGAAGGAAGCTGGATGATGTGATCAAAAGATTGCTTGATGTGTAATACTGAGACCCGATAGAAAGCATAAAAATAATTTTTATTCTGTATTCGATGCGATCGACAGACTATGCAGAGCGATCGATACGTTGATCTAACAAATTTTGGAAGCATCATCCATAGGGATCGGATCGATACTATTGTGCTTCAAATGGGTTTTAGTATAAGAGTGACAAAGGAGCCGTCATGGAGAAAAAGTACAGGGTATTTTTATTGGCATCGATAGCAGGACTGATCGTCTTAACTTTTTTGGTGAAGGCTTTTACGCAATCGGAACCGGGTGATATCATCGGCGGAGCGGATGCACCGACGCAGATCGTTCTTCGATCGACGATCCCGCCGGCAGGGTGGCTGGCTTTTGGGGTCCTCGTTTTGGGAACGGGATATCGAATAAAAAGAAAGAATAAATAAATATCAGGTGGATGAACAGCGGTTTATCCACTTTTTTATTTTACAAAACCGAAAAAATATAATATGATAGTTATGTGCGACCCAAAAAGAAGAGAAATAAAAATATCAGAGGATATCGTACAAAAAATTTTATTCGGTCGCAAGAAAACAATAAGGTGGGGAATATGGTCATAGGAATCGATTTAGGAACAACAAACAGTCTTGCCGCATATTTTAAGGATGGCGAGGCAAAGATCATACCGAATCGTTTTGGCGAAAATTTGACTCCGTCCGTCGTGAGTTTGTCTGAGACGGGAGAACTTTTTGTCGGAAAGACGGCGAAGGAACGTAAGGTGCTGTACCCGGATCGGACGGCGGATGTATTCAAGCGTTCGATCGGAACGGATATGGAATATAAATTGGGAGAGCAGACTTTCTCAGCGGAGGAGCTTTCTTCTTTTGTGCTGCGTGCACTCAAGGAAGATGCGGAGGCTTTTCTGAAGGAAGAAGTAACGGAAGCGATCATTTCGGTCCCGGCTTACTTCAACGATCTTCAGCGAAAAGCGACCAAAAGAGCCGGCGAGCTTGCAGGAATGAAGGTGGAACGCATCATCAGCGAGCCGACGGCGGCAGCGATCACTTATGGATTGTATCAAAAGCGTGATTATACCAAGTTTTTGGTGTTTGACCTCGGTGGAGGGACTTTTGACATCTCGATCCTGGAGAGGGCAAAGAATATTTTGGAAGTAAGAGCGGTAGCAGGGGATAATTATTTGGGCGGCGAGGATTTTACCGCGATCCTTTTGGAACTGTTCTTATCAAAGACCGAACTGGATATCGAGAAACTGAGCAACAAAGAAAAGAATATGCTGGTCCACATTGCGGAGCGTGCAAAACTGGATCTGAGCCGTGAGGAAACGAAGCCGGCAACGATGACGGTAGTGATCGGCGGAGAAGAGAAAAGCGCGACCATCCATAATGCGGAATATGAGGCGGCTTGTCAACCGCTATTGTCTCGTATCCGAAAGCCGATCGAGAAGAGTCTGCGCGATGCCAATATAAAGATCGCGGAGATCGATGAGATCGTGCTCGTAGGAGGTGCAACGAAATCTCCGATCGTGAAGCGTTTTGTTTCAAAGCTATTTAATAAATTTCCGAACTTTACGGTCGATCCGGATGAGGCGGTCGCTGTCGGGGTGGCGATGGAAGTCGCGATCAAGGAGCGTAATGAGAGTCTCAAAGAAGTGATCATGACCGATGTATGTCCGTACACTCTGGGGACTTCGATCGTTGTGCGCAAGGAGAATGATCGCTACGAGGGCGGTCATTATCTGCCGATCATCGAAAGAAATACCGTGATCCCTTGCAGCCGTACGGAAAGGCTTTATACGGTGAATGATAATCAGACGAATATCTATGTGGATATTCTGCAAGGGGAGAGTCGATTGGCGCGCAACAATCTCAAGATCGGAGAGATCCGCATCCCGATCCCTCGTGCAAAAGCGGGGGAAGAGCCTGTGGATGTGACCTACACTTATGATGTGAATGCGATCCTGGAGGTCATCGTAAAAGTCGTATCGACGAATGAAAGTAAAAAACTGATCATCCAGCGGGATGAAACGCAGATGACCCTCGAAGAAGCGGAAAAGCGTATGGAGGAATTGAACTATCTGAAGATCCATCCGAGGGATCAGGAAGAAAATCAATATATCCTTTTCCGCGCGGAGCGACTGTATGAGATGAATACGGGTCAGACCAGAGAATATATCGGCTATTGGATCCGTCGTTTCGAGTTTGCGTTGGATCGCCAGGATCCGGAGGAGATCGAGGAGAGACGTGCAGAGTTGAAATACGCGCTGGATGAGCTCGGATCTGATCTTGAGTAGATCGGGAATGTACAAATGGGGGAATGGAGAATATCTGACAGTCGATCCGATCGAAAGGCTTCACGGATCAGGAACGGATCAAAAAAATCGGCACGGGAAAGATCCGAAAGCAAGGGTCTGGAAGGGGAGACGAGCTCCCGATAAAATGATTTTGGATAGGAGAGAGCTATGGATATCTGGGAAATACTGGGGATAGAAAAAACGAAGTCAAAAGACGAGATCGTGCAGGCATATCGCGAGCAGCTGGCACACAATAATCCGGAAGAAAATCAGGAAGGATTCATGGCACTGAGAAAAGCGTATGAAGAAGCGATCGCCTACAGCGAAGGGGATGACGATGCGTTTGAAAAACTGATCGAAGAGATGGGAAACATTTATGGATGTTTCAGCAAGCGGATCGATCTCAAAAGATGGCAGGAGATCTTTCAGGATCCTTTGCTTCAAAGGATCGACAGCAGGATGGAAGGAGAAGTGAAGATCATTCGCTTTTTGATGGAGCACTATCGTCTGTCCAAAGAGGTTTTTTCCCTATTTGCAGAAGAATTTGGGTGGCGCGACCGGATGGATGAGCTGGGTCAGCATTTTGCGATCGGTTTTTTCAACTATGTCTTTGACGTGATCGATAATGGCGAATACTACAGGATGGATCATTTTGACGGAGACGACTATGCCGACTATGATCTGTTTATCGAGAAATGTATGGATCTTGCCGGGCTTGTTCAGCAGGACGACGAGAATGCGAAAGATCTCATCGAGGAGATCGATGCACTGGAGATCTATCATCCGTATTATTCGGAGATCAAGGCGGAGTATTTTATCAAGAAAAATGATCTTGCGGCGGCGGATGAGATCACGGCAGATCTCGCATCGCTCTATCCGGATAATGTCCGTCTGCTCAGTCTGAGGCTTCGTATCCTGACCAAGCTGGGACGCTTGGAAGAGGGGCGTCATATCGCCGATATGCTCAAGCAACTCGAACCGGAAAATCGAATGATGCTTCTCTTTGAGATCGTGGAAAGAGGGGATCGAGATATCGAGGCGGCGAAAGATGATTACTATGATTTTAACCGCGCTTATACTTATGGAGAGGATGCGGGGGAGATCGCCGAACTTTTGAATAAAAAACTGATCCCGCATCTGGAATCGAAGATGGAAGATCTGACTCCGCTGGATAAGATCGCTCTTGCATGGGGTTATTATGAACAGGAGCAGGAAGAGCGAGCATATCAGTTTTTAGAAACTTTTGAACCGATGCTGATGGAACAGGATCTGATGAAAGAACATTATAAAAAAAATGAACTGACAGATCGGGATGTAAAGTTCAAGTACTATAAGCTGAAGGGATATCTTGCCGTTCAGACGGAGCGCTTTGAGCGAGCGATCGAAGATATCGAGCGTTGGGAAAAGCTTAGAGCGGAAAAAGATCTTGAGAAAGATCCGAGCGGTGAAGAAGACAGTGAAGCGAAGAAGCAAAATGACATCACGGAGCGTGCGGCACTTTATCGCTCCAAATCCTATGCGTACAGTATGCTTGGAGATAAGGAGAAAGAAAAAGAATATATCAAGAAGATCATCGATATGGATCCGCGCAATCTGGATGCCTACATCACCCTGAGCAATATTTATTTAGAGGAAGGAAAATTTGAGGAGGTCGTTGAGATCAATACGGAAGCGATGCAGCGTAACGGAGAAGTCGGACCGCTTTTGTATCTTACAGGGCTTGCAGAGTTTCGCCGAGAGCGCTATTCCGACTCGATCCGCCTGATGGATCTGGCGCTGGAATATATGCCGTATCTTACGAGGATCTATCATTACAAATTGATGATGTTCGATGGTTGGAATCTGTTGAATGAGTTTGAAAATCAGCTTGAAGAATTGAAGAAATCATCGAACGAACCGTTATCTCCCAAATTGATGAAGCTATATGAGATCAAAAGGGATCGGATGAAAGGCGATCTTGCCGATCTTCGCACACAGATCGACCGATTGTTGTTGACGGTCGAAGAAGAAGATGAACAGATCGGCAGAGACGATCGGGCACTGATCTATCAGGAGGCTTCGAATATCTATCGGGATATGAAGTCTTATGATGCCGCACTTTCGTATATTGAAAAGGCTGCCGCTCATAATCCGCTCAATCGAAGCATCGAACTGGACAAAGGATATCTTCTCGTCCTGCTCGGAAATTATGCGGAAGCGGAAAGATTTTATATGGATCTGGTCCGGCGTTATCCGAATGATTCGGTCTATTTTATCCGTCTTGCCGCTACGAAATCGAGAAGCAACGACAAAAAAGGAGCGATCGAGTACTACCACAAAGCACTGGAGATCGATCCGGAGCGATATGACATCTATACTTATATCGCCGACGTCTATATCGACCTGGGAGATCATGACAAAGCTACGGAATACAAGACGATGATGGTGGACAAAGATCCCGGTTTTGAAAGCTACTATGAAAGAGCGAATCATCTGTATCATATCGGGAAGATCGACGAAGCCTACGAGGATCTGCTCAAAGCGAAAGAATATCAGCCGTATGATTCGGATGTGCTGACTTTCCTCGCACGATGCGATATGAAACGCAGAGATCTGAAACAGGCGGAGGAGCATTATCAAAAAGCACTGGAATATTTTGATGCGAACCGTTTCAGCCTCAACACCTATATGTATTTGACGGTCAAATATATTCGAGAAAAAAGATATGACAAAGTGATCAAGACTCTCGAAAAAGCGTTCGAGCTTTTTGGCGAGGGAGGGGTGTGGCCGGTACTTCGTCTGGCACAAGCATATCACTGGACAGGCGATCTGTCCAAAGCGGAAGAAAACTACAAGAAAGCGATCCGGATCGATCCGTTCAGCGCAGAGGCGCATCATCAGTATGCGGTCTATCTTGCGCAGACCGGAAGAGCGGAGATGGGACGTGCGCATTTTGAACGTTTGAGCCGTGAGCAGCTGACCGATGTGAACATCCGCAGGAATTTTGGACTGTATTGCTATATGACCTTGCTTGATTTTTCCGAAGCGCAAAAGCATTACCAAAAAGTGCTGGAGCTGTCCGGTTCGGAGGCGGATCTTTTTGTGATCAATCTTTTTGAGGCGATTTGGTATGAACTGAGGTCATCACAAGGAAAGATCTCGGACCGATTGGATATCCAAAAGATCTTTTTTGTAAAAAAGAAGAAGCAAAGGATGGAGGATTTTTTCCAAGAAATGATCCTTCGTGCCGATCGTTATTATGAGCAGCATGGAGTGTATGAAGAAGGATCTTCGGCACATTGGCTCTCTCTGATGAGCGAATGCTTCTTCTATTCGGGCGATCTGAATCAGGCAGAAAAGTTTGCGAGGATGTGTCTTGCGCTTCCGCCGGCTGATTTTGATCTCGTGGATCGCTCGATGGACGCACTCTACATCTTAGGGATGGTGGAAGAGATGCGTGGAGAGTACGACAAGGCACTTGAATACTATGAAGAGATCCATGAAAGATCTTCAAAAACTGACTACGCTTTTGCTTTGTTTGAAGAAGCACGCGAGCGGATCAAAAGAAAGATAAAGAAGGTCTGATCGCTTTTTCGAGCGGATCTTTTGTGAGTGGATATATCATCGCTAGGAGATCATATACCGCTCGATCATCTTAAGAGGCGATCGTTCTTGGATAAGCGAGTAGAACCAGAGACCGATCCGATCTTAGCGATCGTTTGTAAATCTTTTCTCAAAAAAATAATAAAACGATACATTAAAAAGCAATTATATGCTATAATGGCTCTAGGAGACATCTTTTAATAGAAATAGGAGATTAAAAGTGGCAAAAAAACAGCAATCGAAAATAAAAATACAAACCTTTGGTTTTTTTGATCTTTTGATAGAGTCTGAGTCAGCGATCCAAAACTTCGGGAGCAGCAAAAAGACACTGGCGCTCTTTAAGTTTTTTGTGGCACATATCAATGAAAAGCTGCCAACTCATAAGATCATGGAAGCGAATTTCAGCGAATATAATTATTCCGATCCGGGCAATACTTTGCGGGGACATATCCATCGTCTTCGTGCGGTACTCAATACGTTGAACAAACAAGTGAGTTTCAAAGCGTTCAGTGTGGATTATGTTGCAGATTACTACATTTTTACTGCAAGTAAGGGCTGCAGCATCGACTTTGTCGAATTTCTCTCACTGATAAAAGAAGAACCGACCACGGAAAGCTCGTCCGGACGAGATCGGCTCGATCGTGTGAAAGAGCTTTATAGAGGTAATTTTTTGCAGGACTCCGAAAATCTTGAGTGGATCAAACCGATCCGTTTTGAAATGCGTAAGAAGTTTTCGCGTTATATCGATTCGGTATTGGAGCATCTATATGAGAAGCAGGAATATAGCGAGGCACTCGTCGAAGCGGATTCCGTAATGGAAAAACTCTTCTTTGAAGAGGATTTTCAAGAGTGGTACCTCAAGATCATGATCGCTTTGGAAAAAGCACAGGAAGCGATGGATCATTTCGATTTTATGAGTCACCGATTCCAGAGTGAAAAAGGGATGTTGCCTTCCGAAAAACTGTCAGGCCTGTTCAAGAAGATCTCGGAAATGAGTAACAGCGTGTCCAGTACCGATTTTTTCACGATCGAGAAAAAATTGCGTCAGACGGAGGCGGGAAGCAGCAATGGAGTATTTGTAAGTTCAAAAGAATTTTTCATGGATCTGTATCGTTTGGAGGTTCGTCGTAAAAAGCGTCATGGCGACCGGATCACTTCGGTAGGGATCGTCAATATCGCAACGGCAGATTTTCGAGATATGAAAAAAGAAGAGGTCCGCATCGTTCAAGATGAATTGACGGAACTGATCTCCAAAACGATCCGTGCACAGGATGTGATGACGATCCTTAATGACAGCCAAGTCGCATTTATGCTTTTTGATGCTCTGGATACGACTGTTGTCGATGTGGATGAACGAATGAAGACGGAACTGAATCGGATCCGAGAAGAATATAAGCTCGTGATCACGATCAGTTATAAAACGATCACTGCCGGCAATGAATTTTCAGGGGAATTGACACTATAATGATGAATGGAGCCTCGATATTGGATGAACGATCCGATCATCGAGGCTTTTTTTGTAAATAGCGGTACAAAAGATCGGAGGACCTTGTCGATCCACAGAACATGGGCAGGACAGGGATCTGTAACGCAAAATTCGTTTACGGCGGAGGAGATCGGACGGATATTTCTAAAAAGACAACTATGACACGAATATACGATCCCAATACCGCCGAGTCGAAGATCGCGAGCTGCCACCGAGACCTCATTGAAAATCGCAAGAAGAGGCGCAAAGGGATCTGGAATGATATTTTGTATTTAACGGTCTTGACCCGTAGATCGTTTGGTTACAGGAAAAGATTTTTTCCGGTATGATAAAGCAAAGTTATCGGATCGATAGGGAGTTTTTATGGAGGGAAAGTTATTTTACAAGATCTTTGTTTTGCCGATCATTATCAGTTGTATTTTTATGATCACGAGCCATGCGGAAGGAACGACCGAGGAGAACAAAACGATCTACTTGGGGACGAGATCCCATGATACTTACCGGAATGTGATCGAAGAAGTCTTGCCGCAGTATCGGGTGATACAGCAGACGCATCCGGCAACGCAAGCCTTTTTGGAAGAAGGGACAGGGCTTGTGACGATCGATGTGATCGCACAGATGCTCTTACGCTCCGGTCGAGACAAGTATCATTGGTATCCTCAAAGCAGGGCGACTGTAGTGATCGCGATAGATACGAATCGGACAGAGGGGACGATCGACGGGTGGAACGACGTGATATACAGCGATGCGACAGTCGGAATGAGTGATGAATTTATTGAGGCGGGCTGTATCATCACATCGATGGCGTATGGATTGGATAATGAGTCGCCTTCTCCTGAACAGGCGGTAAAGCATTTGGCGGATCTTTATGATCGCAAGAGGTTACGGTTCAACGATCTTGATGCACCGATCCTCATTTTGTTCGACTATCAGGCAGCGGCTTTGGAGCGATCCGGTCAGGATCGTGTGATCGTCGTGCCCGAAGAAGGGACCTATACTTTTGATCGAGGGATCATCTCAAAGGTCGAGCTCCGTTTTCCTTCCGATCTGGATCTCATTATGGCTCGAGAGGGTCTTTGTACGATCGGATCGTGCGAAAGCGGGGATCACTATCCGAGCATTGCTGACTATCAGCGTGCAGTATACCCGAAGGATCCGGAATATATACATAAAGAGTTGATCAATACGAGAGAGTACCTCAACCGAGAGATCTATGGAACGCATGTAGTGATCGCCGCAACAGCGATCGAATACACCCTCTCGGCATTAGTGCCGATCGTTTTGTTCGTTTTTTGGATCGGATCTTGTCAGATGAGATCGATGCAAAAGAATGTCTCGTATGCACTTTTAGTGATCGGTGTGTGCATGGTCCTATGGATGTCGGTACGTTTTTTCAAATGGCAGGTCTCCACGATCAGTTTGGCGAACCGATATTTTTGGTATTCCTATTATATTTTTATGTTGTCGATAACTAATTTTTTCCTATGGATGTCCACATCCGTCAATTCGTTGGAAGAAAAGGTGGCTTTTCCGCGATGGTTTAAGGCTCTGTTGTTGTATGAATCGTTCCTCCTGTTACTGGTATTTACGAACGATCTTCATCAATGGGTGTTTGTGTTTGATAGAGGTGCGGATTTTTGGGAGAAGGATTATACTTACAACTGGGGATATTATCTGGTCTATAGCAGTTCTTTTTTGAGTTTGATCGCCGGCGTTTTTGTCTTGGCTTTTCGCGTTTGGCGAAGTCCCAAACGAGTGCGGATCTTGATGCCGATCATTGTACTGATACTTATGAGTGCTTATACGATCTTGTATATCAAGCGCGTTCCGTGGGCTTTTTATGGAGACCTGTCCCTGATGATCTGTCTTTTTACGCTTTCCTTTGGAGAGGCGGCTATGCGGACCGGACTGATCCTGGTCAACACCAAATATGTTATGTTGTTTGACAATTCCTCCTTAAATATGAAGATCATTTCTCGTGAAGGGGAAGTGGCATATTCTTCCGATCCCAAAGAAGAGATCTCTCAAGAAAGGATGAAACGACTTCTGGAAGAGGAAGGTCCTCAGGTAATGGAAGTCGGCGAAGATCTGCTCCTTCACTCGGACCCGATCACCGGCGGAAAGATCCTTTGGCATGAAGACATCCGTGAGATCCGAGAGTTGCAAAAAAAAGTACAAAATTCCGTTGAAAAGATCAAACGGACCAATGAGATGCTTGAAAAACGATCGATCATACAAGCCAAGCAGGAAGCGGTCAATGCCAAGGTGCTGCTTCACAGTCAGTTGAACCAAGAGATCGGGGATAAACTTCTTCGGCTGGATCATTTGGCAAATGAGCTGAAGGTCCTTGAGCAAGAAGGGGATGACTCTCGGTATGAGCAAGTCCTCGCGCTGATCAGTTTGACAGCGATCTATATCAAGCGTCGTTGCAATCTGTTGTTTTATGTGGAACAAAAATATATGTCCTCTGACGCGATCGTTACTTACCTCAGCGAGATCTTGGAGTTTGCCGCTCATACCGGACTCCGGAGCGCACCGATCCTGTCGCTGAAGGATGAGATCGAGACGCAGAGCGGGATCTTGTTATATGATTTTTGTTTTTCGATCCTGGACCTTCTGATACGTGGCGATATTTATGAATTGATGCTTCATCTCTATACAGAGAACGATACGATCTGTCTTAGGGTGATCGCAGAAGCGGATCTTGCCGCATATCGTCCGTCGGAAAAGATCGAAGCCCAAATGTTTCAGCTGAATGCAAGCTTTGCCCAAAAACATCTGGGAGAAGCACAGAGTATCCAGCTGGAGATCCCGATGTTGGAGAAGGAGATCTGAAATGCATGATTTTTATATGATGGAGAGGTGGGTCCGGATCGGTATAAGTTTTTTGGGACTGATCACACTGATCTCGCAAGCGATCCATATCGTCTTTGCATCAAAAAGGATCGATCGCAAAAATTATCGGATCCGCCAACTGTTTGAATACACCGTATTGGGGAATGTACTGATCCTTGCGACCATCCCGCCGATGTTGAACTTCATTCTTCGTGATGGGTTTTTACCCTCGACGGTTCTTGGAAGAGAAAGAGTGATCGCGTTTTTGTGTCTGTGTGTCATCACTCTTTTGCGCGTAGCGATCGCACATGAATTTTTGCCGATCGTGAATCTGCCGGCAATGATCCCGATGATGCCAAATTTTGAGACCTTGCTTGGAAAAGGCTTTTTTGTCTATTATGGATTTCTTATGGTCTACTTTTTGGCAAGGAACATCTATTTTATACAGGAAGATCATCGGATGATCCGTCAAAGCATATCGGTCTGGTCGATCAAAGAGGCATTGGATTCTTTGCGATCGGGGATCTTGTTTTGCCAGCATGACGGATCGACCTTACTGATCAATCGCAGGATGAAAAAATTGATGAATCAGTTTGGGGGAGGATTTTCCAATGACGGGCTAAAGTGGTTTGAGGACCTGGATCATTATGCGCAATGTCCGGTGAAGAGCGGATCGTTTGACGAAAAACGAGCGGTCCTAAGTTTTGACGGAAAGGTTTTTTGGCATTTTACAAAAGAACGACTGGAGATCGGAAATAAGATCTATTGGCAGATCGTCGCGACGGATGTCACGGAACGATGGGATCTGGTCCGTGAACTGGAGGAACAGGACCGGCTCCTGCGAAACAAGAGTATCGAGCTCAACCACATGATCTCAAATATGTTTCAGATACAGCGAGAGCAGGAAAAAAATCGCCTCAGAGGAAAGCTTCACGATGTATTGAGTCAGAGGATCACTCTGTTTCAGCGATGGATGCAAAGCGATGAGCTTCCGACGGCAGAGCAGATCGTGCAATTAGTAAGTACGCTGAGCCATGGATTCGATGCGGAAGTGGAAGAATATTCCCAAGACAGCCTACAGGTAGTCATTCGACATTTTGAGGATATCGGGATCCGGGTCCACATAGAAGGGAAGCTTCCGCCGGAACCGTTGTTTGCGGGGACCTTTGTCCTGATCATTCGAGAAGCGGTCACCAATGCGGTCCGTCATGGTTTGGCAGACCGGGTATTCATCGATCTGCTGCAAAATGAAAAGGAGTATGTTTTGAAGGTCCGCAACGATGGTGTGCAGAGTGAGCAAGAGTTAAAATATGGAAATGGTCTTCGTATCATGGAGGAGCGACTCAAAGCGGTGGGAGGTTTTCTGTCCGTTGAAGTTACTGCGAGTTTTCTGTTGACGGCGATCATTCCGAGGGAGGGGGCTTATGATCAGAGTAGGGATCATAGATGATCATGCATCGATAAGAGATTCATACAAGATGGCTTTGGAGAGACTCGGTGATTTTGAGGTGATCGGAAGCCTATCTTCCGCTTCGTTGGCGGATATATGGTGTCAAAAAAATAAGCCGGATCTTGTGCTTATGGATATTTGTACGGAAGGGGAGGAATCAGGTCTGGAGGTGACCCGCCTGATCAAACAAAATTCTCCTGAAGTCAAAGTGATCGTTATGACGGGGTTTGACGAGATCTCCTACATTCCTCGTGCGAAAGAAGTAGGAGCGGACGGTTTTGTGTATAAGAGTAAAAGTTTTGAATATCTTATTTTTGTGATCCGATCGGTGATGAATGGGGAGAAAATATTTCCCGAACCGGTCGGAATAAGCGTTCCGAAGGGAGATGCCCCGCTGACGGAGCGTGAGATCGTTATTCTCCGTCTGTTGTGCAAGAACTACTCCAGACAAGAGATCGCAGAGGAATTGTTCATCAGTGAATTCACCGTGAAGCGTCATATGGCGAATATGCTCCAAAAAACGGGATTCCGCAACATCATGTCGCTGGTAGTCCATATGATATCCAATGGATGGATCAACCCGCATATATGAAATAAAAATGGTTCTTTTAGACTATATGAAAGAGAGAGATCTTGGGGTATCATATAAGAGAGGGATGGTATTAGAAAAAGACTATGAGGTGCATTGCACGGAAAGGAGGCTTTCTTGCAAAGGATATTATTGGGATTGCATCGGAAGTTATTAGCGCAATCGATCGCTGAAACGATGAGAGAGGACGCTCGTTTTGTATTCTATACCGAGTATTGTGCAAAAAATATTCCTTTGGCGATCCAAAATTATGATATTGAGATCGCCGTGATCGAAGTACCGGAAAGCGGATCGGATCCTGCGGGGGAAAAGCTTGAGCTATGCAGAGAGATCGCAAAAGCTTCACCGGGCTGTAAATTGTTGCTTATGTGTTCGGAAGACAGCGAGCAGAGCAAGAGAGCGATGGTCGAAGCGAAGCAAAAAGGGGAGATCGAAGATTTTGTTTTCTATGATTCCAGTTTGGAATATCTGATCACTAAACTGGAGTCGATGAAATAAACAATGTTTTGAATGATATTATTTTTTGGAGGTATTATGAAAAAATATGAAATTTTAGGGGGAAATCTTCCGGTGGTCGTATGTGAACTTGCAGCAGGAGAGTCGATGATCACGGAAAAGGGAAGTATGAGCTGGATGTCACCGAACATGAAGATGGAGACGACTTCAAACGGAGGAGTAAAGAAGATGCTCGGAAGAGTATTTTCGGGAGAGTCTGCGTTCCAAAATCGCTATACGGCTGAGGGGTCGGACGGTATGATCGCCTTTGCTTCAAGCTTTCCAGGGTCGATAAAGGCTTTTGATATCGCGCCGGGGAGATCGGTGATCGTACAGAAATCCGCTTTTTTAGCTTCCGAGCCGTCGGTAGAGCTTTCGATGTTTTTTCAAAAAAGTTTGGGGAAAGGACTGTTCGGAGGAGAGGGCTTCGTGATGCAAAAACTTAGCGGACAGGGAGTCGCCTTTATCGAGATCGACGGTCATGGAGTAGAATATGATCTGAAGGCGGGAGAGTCCATGGTCATCGATACCGGCTATCTGGTGGCGATGGATGAAACTTGTACGATGGAAGTGGTGACGGTTCCGGGGATCAAAAATATTCTTTTCGGAGGAGAAGGATTGTTCAATACCGTTGTGAAAGGACCGGGGAAGATCATTCTTCAAACGATGCCGATCTTTAACGTCGCATCGGTACTGATCCCGTATATGCCGACCGGAGGGAAATAGATCATTCATTTCGATAAGGATAGAGAGCTTGTTTTATATAGCAGGCTCTTTTTTTGAAGTCGTGATAAGGGAATAGCATCGATCAAAAAGCCTTTTTGTGATCAAAAAGCTTTGGATTATCAAAGATAGACTAGGGGTATAACTCACTAGAAACGAGAAATCACAGGAGGATGTATGATCGAATTTTTGAGAACGCAGAATATATCATCGAAATTGATCGATGATATTCTATATTTTAGAAATTTTTATCGCTTGGATGAGAGATGGGAGCATCGTGTACCGAAGCCGAAATATCATTATTATGGGAAAGACGTGTGGGAGATGGCGATCACGGCGATCCTTCAAGGGGACAATATCCTTTTGAGCGGACCCAAAGCGACGGGGAAAAATGTATTGGCGGATGATCTTGCGGCGACATTTCATCGACCGAGCTGGAATGTATCGTTCCATGTAAATACGGACAGCAGCACGCTGATCGGGACGGACACCTTTACCGATGGGGAGGTCCATTTTCGCAAAGGGTCGATCTATGAGGCTGCGATCTATGGCGGATTCGGGATCTTCGATGAGATCAATATGGCGAAGAATGATGCGATCGCTGTATTGCATTCGGCATTGGATCATCGTCGCATCATTGATGTTTCGGGCTACGATCGGATCGAGCTGGCGGAAGAGACCAGATTTATCGGTACGATGAATTACGGATATGCAGGAACGAAGGAGCTCAATGAGGCACTGGTCTCCCGGTTTATGGTGATCGATATCCCGCCGGTGGACCGTGAGAAATTGAAGATGATCCTCGCTTCAGAGTTTTCGGATCTTCGAGAAGAGTATCTTGAAAATTTCAGTTCACTTTTTTTAGATCTTCAGCTGAAATCTCGCAATTCCGAGATCTCCAGCAAAGCGGTCGATCTAAGAGGACTGATCGGTGCGGTGAAAGCGATGGACCGGGGGCTGGATCCTTTTGCCGCGATCCGGATGGGGATCTTGGGAAAGATCTTCGATGACTTTGAAAAAGAGATCGTGGAAGATGTGGTAAAGTTGCATCTTCCGAGAAAAGCGACACGAGAGGACATTTTTAGATGATGATGAAAAAAACGGAAGACCGTTCTTCGATAAGAGATGAGAATATCGTCTGGACAGTCAGCCGAGATTATGATCGATCGCCATCGCTGGAGCTGGTTGACAAAACAGGGATCGATTCTCTGGATCGATATCGGATGGTGATCTTCGGGATGTTGTACCGAGAAGATCATTCTTCGATACTGTCCTATTGTATTCAAAAAAGAGAAGCGACTCGGAAGCTGTCGATCTTTTCGGAGCTGATGATATTGACGATGGAAGAGATGTTCCATACGGTCCTTCGCCAAAACTTTTCGGGTCTTTGGGATATGCAGGATGTGGTGTTGGAAGATGTTGCGAGATTTTATGACAAAATGCGTAAAAGAGGGGATGCCTCTCATGAGATCCGCTACGCTTACTATGCTATGAAAAAAGGGGTCGTTCCCAAGAGCAATCGTCGCGTGATCGATCTTTTGGATGAGATCGTTCAGTTTAGAGACATGGAGCGCGTTGAATATATCTCGAAAATGGAGAATTTACTAAAAAAGCATTTTCATTTTGAAAAAATTGCCGAAATAGAATTGAAAGATCCCGAGATAGAGCGTAAGGAGCAGAGCGATCGCCACAGGGCGGATCGGGGGAAGCTTCGACATGTGGATAGGGCTATCGATATCGGGGATCAAGAACAGGTGATGTCTGCCGAGTTTAGCCAAGTCGATATCGGAAGGATCGCGGAGCGGATGAAAAAAGATCAGGCGGATGATCCGATGGATGCGATGACTGCCGAAGAGGGAAGGATCTACCAAAAGATCGTGGAGCGCTATGGTATGCCTACGATCACCGGACCTCGGCTCGCAGATATGGAGAGGCGTTTATCGATCGGGATCCATCAAGGCGAACGACTTCATATCACGGACCGATTTATGCAGATCGAAGGCTACAAAAAACAGATTTTACTGGAACAAACACAGGAAAATACCGATCATTTCGATCATCAACACCGGATCTATCGACGCAATATCGCTCGATTGGTCGAAAAACTGACTCGAACGATCATGGCGGATACAGATCATTCACCCAACAAGCTGGACAACGGGATGGTGATGTCTTCACAGATATGGCGCAAGGCGATCCTTGGGGACAACAAAGTGTTCTACAAAAATATTCGAGACACGAGGGGAAGATTTGTTGTCGATATTTTGCTGGATGCAAGCGGTTCACAGATCGAAAGGCAAAGCCTCGTGGCGGCGCAAGGTTATATCATCGCGGAGGCACTCAGCCAGGTAGGGATCCCATGTAGAGTGAGCAGCTTCAATAATCTTTTTGATTACCTGATCCTCAAAGTATATCGCGATCACAAAGATCCGAGGTCTAAAAATCGGCAGATCTTCAGCTATCAGGCGGAAGGCAGCAATCGTGACGGAATGGCGGTCGCGGTCGTCGGAGACATGTTGATGGAACGGGAAGAAGAGCACAAAGTGCTGATCGTGTTAAGTGACGGGAAACCGAACGACGAACGAGTAGGTGGAGCATTTAATACGATATCGTCCAAGACGAAGCCTTATACGGGAGATATCGCGGTGGATGACACTGCTCATCAGGTACGATCGCTGAGGGCGAAAGAGATCGCCGTTTTGGGCGTTTTTACCGGAGAGGATGAAGACTTGGAAGCCGAGCGGCGCATTTTTGGGAAAGACCTTGCTTATATCACGAAGATCGAGCGATTCTCCGAGGTGGTAGGAACTTATTTGAAAAGGCAGATCACGAATGTTTTGGCGATCTAAAACGGGATAGGCTTTGGAAGCTGACAAAATTTTTTAACAGGCAAAGAGGGGAAGAAGATGGACCTTATACTGAACGGACTAGACAAATTTTATCGAGAGAATGATGTAAGTGAATGTCTTCAGCGCATCATTTCCATTACGAATCCCAGTGAAGCGATCGAAGATATTTTAGATTTTTTGGGCGAAAAATGTTCTTGCGGACGTGTATATATTTTTGAGCATAATGGGAACGATACGATCAGTAATACGTACGAATGGTGCGCTGAAGGCGTCAGTCCTCAGAAGGACCTTCTTCAGAATGAGCCTATCGCGACGATCAGGTCCTGGTGGCAAGTTTTTCAAAACAATGATCCGGTCATGATCAAAGATCTGGAGGATATCAAGGAAAGTCATCCGGAATTGTATGCAGGTCTGAAGCCGCAAGATATTCGTTCGCTCGTAGCGGCACCGATCCGGCTTCATGATGAATTGATCGGATTTTTGGGCGTAGATGACCCGAAAGAAGAGGTAGATCCGGTCGCATCGATGTTATTCGTTGCCGGGAATTTTATTTCCTTCATCATCGAGCGCCGAGATCTTATGAAAAAACTGGAATATTTGAGCTATCATGATCAGCTCACGGGCGCGCTGAATCGGCATGCCTATGGAGAAGGGCTCCTTCAGATCCAAAGCCGGCGTTCTTTGGGGGTCGTTTATTGCGATATTTCCGAACTCAAGAAAACAAATGATAATTTGGGTCATGATACGGGTGACCGTTTGATCTTATGTTGTTATGAATTGCTGAAAAATGTGTTTTCGGAGGAAGAGATCTATCGGGTAGGTGGCGATGAATTTATCGTGATCTGTAGCGATCAGTCGGAGAAGAAATTTGAACATCAAGTAACAAAATTACGCAGCTTGATCTGTCAGAATGAATGTCACATGGCAGTTGGGAGCGTATGGAGCAACGAGATGTCGATCGATGTGGAAGCTCAGGTAAAAAAGGCTGAAAAAGCAATGTATCGAGATAAGTCGCGCTACTACAGCCAGAGAAGTCCGGTGTCGGTGGGATCCGGAGATCGACGAAGAGCTCCGCGGGATGCGAGCGGAACGAAAGGGCGAGATGTCCTGCAAGGGGATGCCGCCGATTTTTTTGAGAGCAATTATTTTGATCCGGCGATGTTTTTCCGATCGATCGCAATGTCGGACTACTATCCTTATGTTGGGGATCTCAGCACGAATCTTTTTTATATTTCCGATGAGATGCGAGATGCTTTCGGCTTTACGAGCAACCAGGTATCGGATCTTCTCGGAGAGTGGGAAAAGAGGATCACCGATTCGGAAGAATTGGCTTTGTATCGTCAAGATATCAGCGAGGTACTTAGCCGGAAGAAGGATCTGCACGATCTACGCTACAGGGTAAAAGATAAAGATGGGAATGACATATGGATCCACTGTCGGGGGATGATCAAATGGAACGAAGACGGGACCAGACCGTTGTTTTTTTCGGGCGGGATCTCTCGTCAGGTGCAGAATTTTGTGATCGATCCGGTGACCAATTTTCCGAGAGAATATGTGGCTACCATGAAGATCCGTGAGCTTCAAAAGAGGAATGAAGTGATCACCATCATCGGATTTACGTTGAACAATTTTTCCGAGGTCAATGAGCTCAGAGGAAGGCATGCGGCAGACACATTTTTGCGAGAGATCTCACGAAAATTGATACGATATTTTGAAACGAAGATGACTTTTTATCGTTTGGACGGGATGCGTTTTATAGCGATCGTCGCTTCGGATTGTGAAGAAAGCGTGGAGCAGCTCATCCAGCGACTAAAAGAGATCATCAGTGCTTTGTACTACAGTAACAATATCGTAGTTCGGATCCCTTGTTCGGTGGGCGTGATCTGTGAGACCGGGAGCGATACCTTGCCTCAGGATATGTTGTTAAATATGATCTCTCTCTTATCAACGGCAAAAAACAGTTCGGAAGCGGAGTTTGTGGTACACTCACCGGTCAACATCCATTTGCAGCGGACAAAAACGCAAATGAGCATGGAGCTGAATAAGAATGTGGTCGACGGTCTGGAGAATTTTCGTATCGTTGTGCAACCGACCGTGTCGGCAGATGATTTCAGGATCACCTCCGGAGAGGTCTTGCTGAGATGGCAGTTTGAAGGAAAAGATGTTCCGCCGAGCATATTTATACCGATGTTGGAGAACAATCACCTCATCCTTCCGGTAGGGAAATGGGTCTTTGAGCAGGCGGTCCGGACCTGTAAACGAATAACGACGACCTATCTTTCAAATTTCAAATTGGCGGTCAATGTGAGCTATTATCAGATCCTTGACCCGGATTTTCTTCCGTTTATGGAAAGAACATTGCAAAAGTATAATCTGAATGGGAATCGTCTGATCCTGGAGATCACCGAGACGCATTATGACGAAACGCCGACCAAGGTCTTTGAGTTTGTTGAGAACTGTAAGAAACTCGGGATGGGCGTGGCGATCGATGATTTTGGGAATGGGTATTCCTCATTGGCATTTTTGTTGAAATATCCTGCGAACATCGTTAAACTGGATCGAAGTTTGATCAATGAGATGGTCACATCGAAGGATAATATCAATTTCATATCGAGTATCGTTTATGCTTGCCACAAGTTCGGCAAAAAAGTTTGTGCAGAAGGTGTCGAGACGGAAGCGGAGCTTGAGATCATCCGAGGAGCGGAATGTGATATGATCCAAGGATACTATTTCTATAAACCGCTGGAGCTTCGGGATTTCTATAGGATCCTTCCGGAAGAACAGGACAAACAGGCTGAATAATACGAGTCGATCGAATTAAAAATGATATCAAGAGTCCCGCTGCATCGCTCCATTCGGATGTGGTGGGGCTTTTTTATGTAAAAGACAAAAAGCATTATGTATAAAGCAGGGATCGTTATAGCAAAAGATCTTCGCGCCGAATGAGCAGATGTTTCTTTCCTAAGAGATCGAAGGGATACTTGGAGGAAATAAAAAAGACATTGTTGCCTGTGTGGAAACAATGTCTTTTGTGATCTCATCCTCTTGGATCATTCTACTGAGTATGGAAGCAATGCCAAGTTTCTTGCTCTTTTGATCGCAAGAGTCAGCTTTCTTTGAGCCTTTGCAGAAGTTCCTGTCACTCGGCGAGGAAGGATCTTTCCTCTCTCGGTGATATATTTCTTTAGAAGCGCAACATCCTTGTAGTCGATCTGATCGATCTTATCCCCTGCAAACGGATCGGCTTTTTTTCTTCTTTTTCTCATTCCTTTTTGTGCTGCCATGATAAACCTCCTTTGTTAAAATGGTACATCATCATCTTCAAGCGCTTTGTAACCATCCTCATCGAGCCCCTTCGGCGAGAAAGCATTTACATTGTCTTCATAACCCGACGGCATAAACTCATTGTCGCTTGATGATACTTGACTAAAATCATTTCTTGGCGATGCAGATCCGGAAGGTCTGCCCAAGAATTGTACATTGTCGGCAATAATCTCTGTGATATATCGCTTTTCACCATTCGGCGTTTCGTAGCTCCTGTTTTGGATCTGACCTCGAACTGCTACCTGACTTCCTTTTGCCAAGTAATTAGCGACATTTTCAGCTTGCTTTCCCCATACGACGATGTTGAAAAAATCGGTCTGTTTTTGTCCGTCCTTACCTACAAAAGTTCTGTCAACTGCGATCGAAAAAGTTGCAACGGGTCTTCCGCTGGAGGGAATATAACGCAACTCCGGATCCTTTGTCAATCTCCCGATCAAAATAGCAACATTCATATCGGACTCCTAGTTCTCTTCCAAGTTGATCACCATGTGGCGGATCACGTTATCGTTGATCTTCAGATTTCGATCAAGCTCTTTCGGAACATCTACGCCGGCTTTGAATGTTACAAGTACATAGTAGCCTTCTCTTAGCTTTTGTATTTCGTATGCAAGTCTTTTTACACCCCATACGTCAACCTGCTCAACTTCGCCGGATGATTCGATCACCGCTTTTACTTTGTCAAGTACAGCTTCTTTTGCCTCATCTTCGATTGCTGGTCTGAGTACATAAACCAATTCGTAATTTTTCATTACTTTTCACCTCCCTTTGGACTATACGGCTCGCATCTGCGAGCAGAAAGCGGAGAAAGGATCGCTCCTCGCATATTCGCGTTAATCTCACATCATCGTATTATAACATAAGATGAAGTGAGGTGCAAACATTTTTTGGCAAGAGGAAGGGTCTTTGTTCAGTTTCTACCTTCTTCTTGAAAAAGGGAAGACCGTAAAACGATTTTATCTCATCTATAAAATATTTTTATTATAAAAGATCTGTTTGCTCTATATAAAAAAAATTATAATGGTATAATAGAGATTGCCGAAACAAGTCCGGATCGCATTCGGTCTGATCGAAGGGTCGATAGTTCAGCCGAAGTATTTTGAACAAAAGATCGGACGAAGAGGAAAGCGGGATACATACAAACTACAGAAAGACGGTTTCGATACAGAGAAGATCGATCCGTGGATAGAGGGGAGATCATGGATTTCAAACAACTTGAATCATTTATTACGATCGCGAAATACAATAGCTTTTCTAAAGCGAGCAGGGAGCTTTATTTGACGCAGCCGACGCTGACAAATCATATTCAAAACTTGGAAAAAGAATTGATGACACCTTTGTTTGAGCGGCATGGAAAAACGATCGAACTCACACAGGCGGGTCGGGTCTTTCATGATCATGCGATCGAGTTGATCAAACAAAGAGACACCGCATTGTTTCAGATCAATGATCTGATCGGTCAATTTGGCGGATCGATCGAGTTGCCGTATAGTACGGTGCCGGGTGAAGCGATCGTTCCACAGCTTGTGGCAGATTTTGTAAAAGCATTTCCGGGCATTCGATTTATATTACATCATATGGACTCTCAGGATGTGATCGAGGCGGTGACGGAGAAGAAGTTTGCGCTCGGATTTGTAGGGTCGAAACCGAATAATGATTTTGAGTCCATACAGGTATATGAGGATGATATGGTATTTATCGGACCGAAGGAAACGCCACTTGCGCAAAAAACTTTGGCGATCGAACAGATCTTCCATTTGCCGATGATCATTCGAGAAGAGGGTTCCGGATCGGGATCGATCATCGGGCGTGAATTGGCAAAGCATGATCTGCGCTATCGCCAACTGAATGTCGTTGCGGTGGCGGAGAGTTTTTATATGGCGAAAAAGCTGGTGGAGTTGAATGCGGGTTTTGCATTTGTTCCGCGCTCTTTTGCGGAGACGTTCACTTCAAAAGATAAGGTGTTGCTCTATGAGATCGAGGATCTGCATTCCGATCGACAGTTTTATTTCATCCATCATAAAAAAGCGACACTCAGTCCTTTAGAATCTCAGTTTCGTCAATTTGTGATCCAATATTTCGATAATGAGCGATAGACTTTTTTGAGGGAGCTTTCAAAACGTTGGACGGATCATTTTTATTTTGATGCTAAAAAGTTGTTCAAAAGACGACACCATCTATCCGTCGGCGGGATCATGGATCGCAACAGAGCTATATTTTCTGCATGGTATTTAGATCAAAGAGCAGTTCGGGATCCAAGGACCCCGCTATCACACAGAAGTTTGCCCCGTATAGATAACGTGAGGAGATCACAGAGGGTAAGGCGGCTTGATAGAGACCGGAGCTGTGATATAATAGTTTTACAAAAAGATAAGGATAAGAGCGGAGGAGGGATATGGAGAAGATCGAGTTGATCTTAACGGCAGCTGCAGTCATCGGGATATTTTTACTGCTGCTCAAGGGCGAGAATAGTATGCGTCATGTGAAAAATGATCTGGACCGAATGCAGACGAATCTGCAAAATGAGTTCAGCAATATTCGGGTGGAAACGGCGAACAGCATCAAGCAGGCGATGGATTCTCAGAATAGACTTCTTCAAGGAGAAGCGCTGGAAAGCGAAAAGCGCATGGAGAATGTGAGGAAGCTGATGGAGAGTCGCTTGAATGCGATCCAGACGGATAACAGTAATAAACTGGAACAGATGCGCGAGATGGTGGATCACCGACTGCAGGTGACTTTGGAGAGTAGGATCGGCGATTCTTTTCGTATCGTGAACGATCGTCTGGAACAGGTATATAAAGGGTTGGGCGAGATGCAGACGCTGGCGGTCGGCGTGGGCGATCTGAAAAAGATCCTCTCCAATGTTAAAACTAGAGGGATGCTCGGAGAATATCAGTTGGGAGCGATCTTGTCAGAGATCCTCGCTCCGGAGCAGTATGAAGCGAATGTGGCGACGAAGAAGAACAGTCAAAACTTTGTGGAATTCGCGGTCAAGATGCCGTCGGATGGGAAGACCGTATATCTTCCGATCGACGCCAAATTTCCTGCCGATGCTTATGAGAAGCTGATGGATGCTTATGAAGCCGGTGAGCATGCGGAGATCCGGAAATACAAGATGGAGCTGGCAACGAGGATCAAAGGTTTTGCTAAAGATATCTCGGAAAAATATATCGATGTTCCTAATACAACAGAATTTGCGATACTCTTCCTTCCTTTCGAAGGATTATATGCTGAAGTGATACGATCACAGCTTTTTGAAGAGATACAGCGCAAATATCGTGTAACGATCGCCGGACCGACAACGATGGCAGCGTTGTTGAACAGTCTTCAGATGGGCTTTCAAACACTGGCGATCCAAAAAAGATCCTCTGAGGTTTGGGACATCCTCGCTTCGGTCAAAGCGGAGTTCGATACTTTCGAGGGGGTCTTGAACAATACGCAAAAGAAACTCGAATCCGTGTCGAGCGAACTGGATAGATTGGTCGGTGTGAGGACCAGACAGATCCAGCGCAAGCTTAAAGATATCCACAGCGGAAATTCGGAAACTTCGGGGAAGGGGCAGGAGAGTTAGGATCAAGGGAGTAAACGAAGGCATGACTGATCGATTGGGAGAAGAAAATATCCATAAATTGTTATGGGAGCTGAGTATTCCGGCTATGTTCGGAATGTTGAGTTCCGCATTGTTTAATATCGTGGATCGTTATTTTGTAGGAAAGATCGACCCATTAGCTCTTTCAGGGGTAGGGATCACGATGCCGATACAGATCCTGCAGATGGCGGTCGTATTGTTGATCGGGATCGGCGCATCCACTTTGGTCTCGATCCGACTGGGCGAAGGGAAGAAAACGGAAGCGGAAAGTATTTTGTGGCTATCGTTTAAATATATTATTTTGTCGATGGTCTTATTTGTGATCTTTTTTGTTTTATTCCAAGCAAAACTTTTTCGATGGCTGTCGGTTTCGGATGAGGTCTATCCGTTCGCTCAACCTTATATCCTGATCATTATGATCGGATCGATCTTCGGCATGCCCGGCTTTTGTTTGAACAATTCGCTTCGAGCGATCGGGAAAGCAAAGGTAACGATGCATGCGATCATGTACTCGTCGATCTTGAATATCATTTTGGATCCCATCTTTATTTTTGTCCTTGATCTCGGTGTGACCGGTGCAGCATTGGCGACTGTGATCTCTCAGGTCGCGATGTCGATCTATATCACGAGATATTTTATCGTAACGGAAGGATTGGAGATCCATTTGAACGCCCAAAAAGCTAACGAAGAGCTCCGGTTGCTAAAGGAGATATTTCAAAAAGGCTCGCCGACTTTTTATGTGCAGATCTTAGCTACTTTTATGAGCGGATATATGAATCGTAGCTTTGTCAAATTCGGATCGGACCTTGACCTTGCCGCCCTCACGATCATTACAGCAGTCTTTTCTTTTTATCACTTTTTGATCTTGGGGATCGTTCAGGGGAATCAGCCGATCGTCGGGTATAATTGGGGCAGCGGTCAATATGATAGAGTGTGCCGATCGCTTGAACTCTCGATCCGATATGCTTTTCTCATATCGCTGATCACTTTCCTGTTCATTTTCCGGAAGCCGGATTTTTTCGTGGCGATATTCACCCAAGATGAGGTGTTGACAGAGATCACTTCGGCAGGAATGCGCGCTTATTTTCTTGCGCTCCCGATATTGGGCATACAGATCGTAGGATCTCATTACTTCCAATCTGTCGGGAAACCGAAGTGGTCGAGCCTCCTTCTTTTCTTGCGATATGGAGTGATCTTGATCCCATCCATCGCACTTCTGGCACCTCGCATCGGCGTTAAGGGGATCTATTTGAGCAATGCGATCTCGGATCTCGTAGCTTCGGCTGTAGCGATCGTTGCCGTCGGATGGGAGATCCGTTGTCTGAAGTTGATGAGCAGATCCGATGCAAAAATGGTATAAACCCGAAAGAGATCTCGTATTTTTGTTGGAAAAATAAAAAGGAATAAAAGAACACGATCCGGATAGAAGAGATCGTGTTTCTTGTATAATAATTTATTTTGATCGATGTTATTTTGTGTAATTATCAAAATATCCCTGGATATAGATCACCGGAGTACCCTTGTCGCCGCTGCCCGAAGTCAGGTCACACAGCGATCCGATCAGGTCCGTGATCCGTCGTGGTGTCGTTCCTTGGCTTGCCATATTACCTGTCAGATCGCGATCTTTGTTTATGATATAATCCGAGATCGCTTTTGTGAGCTCTTCACCTTGAAGATGAGCAAATTCATTATCTGCGATATATTTCAGCTTGATCTCATTCGGAGTGCCTTCCAGTCCTTGGGTATATCCCGGAGAAACTACCGGATCGGCAAGTTCCCAGATCTGTCCTACCGGATCTTTGAATGCACCGTCACCGTAGATCATTACTTCGATTTTTTTACCGGAGATCTCCAGCAGTTTTTGTTGGATCGTTTTTGCAAGTTCAAAACAATCGCGAGGGAACAGTTTGATCTGATCTTCGGTCGCTTTGTTGGAGCCGAGAAGACCGTAGTCCGTATTATATCCGCTGCCGTTGATCGGTGAAGAGAGGATATCTTCCAGTCCAAAGACCTTTTCGCATCCTGATTTTTTGAGAAGTTTTTTGGTTCGTTTTCGGCTGTGGATGTCGCACTGGAGTACGGCATCTGTATGATCTAAGATCGTAAGCGGATTGTTGGAGAACAAGATCTCACATTCTTTGCCTTCCGCTTCCACGATCTTTTTGTAGTATTCGATGTAGTCGATCCCGGTGAATGTGTGTTTTTCATAACCGAAATGCTCTCTGAACTGCGTTTCGTTCAACACATCGGTCCACGGATTGACGCCCTTTTCATCCAAACGATCGACATAGACCAGATGATTCCCTACCTCATCGGAGGGATAAGCCAGCATAAGAATGATTTTTTTTGCAGCCCCTCGAGCGATACCTTTCAGGTTGATCGCGAAACGGTTTCTGCTCAAGATCGGAAAGATCACACCGATCGTTGAATCACCGAACTTTTGGCGAATGTCTGCTGCAATGTCATCCACACCGGCGTAATTGCCTTGTGCCCTTGCTACGACGGATTCGGTGATCGCTAACACATCCTTTTCACCGATCTCGACTTTCTCTTGATCCCAGAAAGTTCGGACCGTATCGGTCACGATCTTTACTACGTCATCGCCTTGTTGAAAAATAGGAGTTCTAAGTCCTCTTACTACTGTGCCCAATATTCTGCTCATGGGTTACCTCCATTTATTTATCATTGGATATTATATCATAAAATTTTGAGACATATCAAATGTTTTTTGAAGAAGCGAAGAATACAAACAGATCAATGCAAATGAAATTTCGGTATCAGGATAAAATGTTCGGTTTTTGTAAAAAGGGATCCTTGAAAAGTTTTGATCCGGTAAAAATCGGAAAAAGAGGAGGCGTTTGTCGGAAGAGAAGCGACGGATCGACTGTAACCTCAAGATCTCGGGATCCGGGATGAAGATCGACGATGAGAGCGGAGCGTTTCGGATCGGTCTGTCCGGCGGAATTATTTATAATTAATCTTGATATTGTGTTGATTATAGGTTATTATATTTTACAACAGGAAAGCGATTTACATATGATGATCGATCGAGATCTTTACAAAGATCGATCGAATGGTTTAGTTAGGAGAGGTCTTCGGGTGCTGATACGTTGAAGGATGGATCGCACTCGGGCTCGAAAGAGGAGGATCTCACAGATCGAGAAATTTTTTGTTCAGATGATCTATAGAGTTTAGTTTGATCGTTCCATTTATTTTGATTTGAAAAGAGTAGGGTATGAGTAACAGCGTAATCGAGATCATGTGCGAACTTTGCGGTACGAAAAACACATTGGATGATCAGTTTTGCCGACACTGTGGCGAATCTATGAGACCCCAAGTCTTTTCGCCTGTTGAGAGTTCGGGGGAAGAACAGAAGAGGGAAAAAGAAGAGTCTGCCGGATCACAAGAACAGCATAATATCATGCAGGAGCGCCTGGAGAAGGAACGTCGAGAGAAAGAGCGCAGGCTTCAGCTTGAAAAAGAGAAAGAAGAGGAAAGAAAAGCCCGAGAGGCTGAGTTGCTGAGGACGATCCGGATACCTAAGATCCCGGAGGAGTTGTTAGGAGAGCAACTCGATGACGATTCTCTGATCAATAATCCGATGCAGCAACGTTTGAACGAAGAAAAACGTGAAAAACTGAAAAGAAAGCTCTTGGAAGAAGCGCAACGTGCGGAGATGCAAAAGCAGCTTGAAGAGGAAATGGCACGAGTACGAGAGCAGCTTTCGCTACAAGAGGAAGTACCGAAAGAAGAACTTCTGAAAGCTGAAGAGCTGCTGAGAGAGCAGGGTATCATTTCCGATCATAGCGAAGAGCGGGAGAAGCATAAAGCTGTTTTGGAGAAACTTAAAAAAGAAAGAGAAGAGCGATCTATCCATCCGGGAGGAGAAGGGGCGAAAGAAGAGGATCAGTCTTCGATCGACTCTTTGATACAAAAGTTTATCAAACCTTCCGAGTCGGATGCCATAGCGGAGCCATCTGTTTCCACAAAAGCGGACGCTGCGACAAAGGGAGGATCGGACGCGCCGGAGAAGCAGAGTGCAGATACGGATCTTTTGAAACCGGTCATGGGATCGCAGAGCATATCAACGACGGGCGAAACGCAGCAGTCGTCCTTTGTGATGTCCGAAAAAGCGGAGCAAGCGATGGATGAAGTGCGTGCCGAGGTGTCGGTAGAGCCTGTTGTTTCAAATGAAGTACCGCTTCCGCTGGAAAAAGAAGATAGCAAAGAAGAGATCTCTGCGCTCGAGAGGACGGCAGGGCTTGCGACGCAACAAAGGATACGACGGGAGCAGATGGTGGACCGGATGATGATGAACTCGGTCTCGGAGCAGGTGAAGCCGGTAAAAAACAAAATATTGGAGCTTCCAAATCTGCGCGTGGTGGATAAGACCGAGCCCAAGAGGACCGAAGAGATCGAGGTAAAAGCGAAACAGGAGGAAGAGATCTCTTCCGCTGAGCCGAAGAAGGGTGTCGATCCCGAAAAGGTAGAACTCGGTCCGAGCGATAACACACCGAAAGAAGCGGTCCGATCGACTGCTCCGATCGTGGAGAAGGTCCTCCGAAATGATGAAGCAAAAAAAGAAGTAGAGGATAAAAAGACTCCGGAAAATAAAATATTTACAGAAGAGAAAAAAGAAACCGATCCGAGGGAGGTCAGTGCTCAAAAGCATCCGTCTCACGCTTCGGCCGCAATCGGAGGTACTGAGCGAGGGTCTGTTTTGGAGAGCGTACCACATGACCGGGATGGCATGACCGGTGAGAGAAAGAGATCGGATGTACCCGGAGAAAATAAGGTATCGGTCTCTGAGAGAGAGCCGAGCATGGAGCCCCAAAAAGAGCAAAACGGCGATAATATGCAGTCGTCAGAAAAGGTTTCTGAGCGATCGGAGGAACCGATCTTTCAGGAGATAGGTCATCCCGAAAGAACGGTGCAAGAGAGCCCGAAAGGAATGAATGAAGAGCGGAAAAAAGTTCACTGGCTGGATGGCAACCCTTTCGTGCCGATCCCGAAATCGGATATGACAGAGGAAGAAGTAACGAGTGAAAGGAGATCTGCAAAGCAAAGGGATCACGCTAAGCTTTCTTTAGATCTGAGCGACCGACCGAATGAAGATCTTGGATATCAGACTCAGCGATCTGAAAAGATCTTTGGTCTGGAAAAGGATCGGGTGGAAAAGTTCTTAGGAAGAAACGCGGATTACTATCTATTCAAATTCAATCGTTTAGAGAGCAGGCGCAATATATTATCTTGGAACGGAGCGGCGTTTTTATTCGGGGAGATCTGGTTGATCTATCGTAAGCGATATGTGTCTTTCCTGATCACTTATATTACTTTTATTCTTTTAAGAGTCCTATCCAAGGAATTGGTCCTTTGGATGATCCCGATCTGGAGGGTCGGATTAGCATTTATTTGTAATCACAGCTATTTTCGGTATATGAAGAAACAGGTGGCGGATGAGCAGGAGCTGGATGATCCGTATTTGGAGGATATCCATTGTAAAGCCAAAGGAGGAACGAACCTTACCCTTGCTTTGATCTATGTCTTGTTCTGGGCAATGATCTTCGGCTTTGTTTTATATGTCGGACTGTTTATTATGCCGGATGCGATGCCGAAGAACCTGAAAGATTTGGAAACTTTTTTATAGATCGGAAAATTAGGGAGGTCTTTCGTTGCAAGAGAATGAGAACTTAAAATTCGATCAGGAAGATGTGGTGAGAGCATACTTGGTCAAAAGAGATATACCTTATTATCGGCGTGTTTTTCAAAAGTTGGAGAAAAGACCGATCCCGATCTCATTTAATATGTGGGCATTCTTTTTTGCAGTACAATGGCTCTTTTTTCGGAGGCTGTTTGGGCTGGGGATCCTTTATCTTGTCGGGGGAACGGTTGTTGGATATATGACAAAAAAGGGTCTGTTATCCGTCTTCGTTTTGATCCTATACAACCTGGCTTGGACTCCGTTTATGAATTACTTCTATAAACGCAGCATCGATAAAAAAGCAGAGAAAGTTTTGAAAATGCGGACTGAAGAACGATCTCGATATTTGAAAAAATATAAAGGTGTCAGCTGGGGGTTCTTCATTTTTAGCATCGTGATGCTATTTTTGATATATATATTTATGATGTTCCAGACGCTGGAGCATATCAAATTATATGGTATCTAGAGCTCAAGCTGACAAGGAGATCTTAGTCGATCTTGGAAAAAATATTTCGATGATCCTAACGATATGCTGTTCATTGGTCGGATATGCAATCCTTAGGATCTTTTCTTGTCAAAGATCTTTTATACTGAAACCTGATAGACAGCATAGAAAAACTTTCGTTCCTGGTTTGATGCGATCCGCTGATCGTACTAACAGATATTTAGGAATATCATTCATAGGAACTCGGATCGATCGAATATGTTCAAATGGGTTTTAGTATTACACCATCACACCATTACGGGACCAACAGATCATCCTAACAATATATTTGGGGATAAGATCGTTACGGTGAAAGGGGTATGATATTTCATATCATCCGATAGATGTGGTCATATCTGTTTTGCAACGACGAAGATCCATGGGGTCTTTTACGGAGAACAGGTCGTTGATATTATGATCCGAAGGAATGATATTTCAAACGGGTAGCCGGATCAAACGATCTCGGGAAGTTTTGACCTTGATCTGAATGCTCGGATCAAAGCTTTTTAGAAATGTGGAAAAATGCTACATAGTGTGTTATACTGATTTTTGATAGGGATCGGGACGAAAGGAGTGATTATGCAAAATAAATTCGGTTTTAAATGGATCTTACGTTCTTTGCTGTTGATCGGATCGATCGGGATCTTATTTTTTCGGACCATCGTACACTTTTTGACAGAGGTATTATGGTTCAGAGAAGTCGGATATCTGGACACCTACTACAAGATCTTGTTTTCAAAAGTGGTTTTGGCAGTACCGATATTCTTTTTGATCTTTCTCATCCTTGCGATCTATCTTCGTTTGATCAAACGCAAGTATCTGATCGCTTCCGGGGTGAAGAGCGTTTCGGATAAGACCAAAAGAACGCCTCGATCGTTCTTTTTAGGAGTTGCCGTTGCATCGGGCGTGTTGGCGTACAGTGTTTCAAACTCCTACTGGATGGAGATCCTTCGGTTTTTGAATAGAACGAGTTTTGGTATAAAAGATCCGCTCTTTGGGAAAGATCTTTCCTTTTATGTGTTTACTTTCCCGTTGATCGACTCGATATTCGGTCTGGCGATCAATATTTTGGTAATGCTGTTTATCATAACGATCATCTACTTTGTTCTGCTCCGAGCGGGCGATCCGTCCGAAAGCGGATCGGAGCCTTTTGTCGGAGATCTGAACGATCTGAAAGAGAGGATCTTTTCAAGTAAGATGTTGCGTGCACTGTCCACGATCCTGATGGTCGTAGGTGCTCTGTTTTTTATCGTCCTGGGGACAAAATACCACCTAGACTCTTTTCGATTGCTATATTCCGATCGAGGTGCTGTCTTTGGTGCGGGGTATACCGATGTACATGTGACGATCTTGGCAAATCGGATCAAGAGTATCATGTCCGGGCTCATCGCGCTGATGTTGCTGATCGGGCTGAAAGGGAAAAGAAAGAAGAGTATTTTTGCCGGAGGTGTCGTAGTATTGGTGATCACGACGATGATCTCCGGAGGGATCGAGCTGGGGGTACAAAATCTGACGGTCAGTCCGAATGAGCTTAAGATGGAAAAGCCTTATATCGAACATAGTATCCGATATACCAACCTGGCTTACGGATTGGACAAGATCGAAGTTCGTGATTTTAAGGTGGATCAAAAATTGACGGCGCAAGATATCATGGCAAACGGCGAGACCCTTTCCAATGTTTCGATCAATGATGAGAGGCCGGCTCTGGAAGCGTTTAATCAATTGCAAGGGTTCCGGGGATACTATCAGTTTCATGATGTGGATATCGATCGTTATTTGATCGATGGACAGATCCAACAGATCTTTTTGTCGGCGAGAGAGTTAAATAAAGATAAGTTGGACGAAAATGCGCAGTCGTGGGTAAACACGAAGTTGAAATATACACATGGCTATGGTGTCGCAGCAGCTCCGGCAAGCAAGATCAACCAAGCCGGACAACCGGAGATGGTCGTTAGAGATATGCCGATCGCCTCGATGCTCCCGCAGCTCAAAGTCGATCGACCGCAGATCTATTTTGGTGAATTGACCAATGACTATGTCATCGTCGATACTGCGGAGAGTGAGTTTGATTATCCCAAAGGCGACACCAACGAAGTCAATGAATATGAAGGGAATGCCGGTATACGACTGGGATTCTTCAATCGTATCATGTATGCGATAAAATATCATGATCTGAAGCTGCTGATCTCGACAAGCGTGCGCTCCGACTCCAGGATCCTGACAAATCGAAATGTCGTTCAGCGGATCAAAAAGATCGCTCCTTTCCTTGAGTTTGAACAGGATGCTTATGCGGTGATCATTGACGGGAAGATCTACTTTGTTCTGGACGGATATACAACAAGCAAATATTATCCGTACTCACAGCCTTACGATAACGATGGGAATAATTATATCAGAAACTCGGTCAAAGCGGTCGTTGACGCTTATGACGGAACAGTAACATACTATATCTCCGATCCCGAAGACCCGGTGGTCCGAACCTATGATAAGATCTTCGATAAGATGTTCGTACCGATGGAAGAGATGGATGCGAGACTGAGAGCGCATATGAGAGTACCGAAAAATATTTTTGAGGTGATGTCAAAAATGTATCTGACTTTCCATGCGACGGATCCGAATGTATTTTATAATCGGGAAGACAAATGGGCGATCCCGACTGAGACCTACCAGAACCAGGAGACGGAGATGAAACCGCTGTATTTTACCTTCAAATTGCCGGAGGAGGAAGAAGCGGAATTTTTGCTCAGCGTGCCGTTTACTCCGCTTGGGAAACAGACGCTTACAGCTTTTTTGGTAGCCCGAAATGACGGTGAAAACTATGGAAAGCTCATTCTTTACCGTTTTCCAAAAGATCGCACGATCATCGGTCCGGAACAGATCGAAGCGCAGATCAGCAACAATGATATTATTTCAAGAGATCTTTCTTTGTGGAATTCTCAAGGTTCGGAGGTGATCCGAGGACATATTTTGACTATCCCGATGGAAAGCTCTATAATGTACATCGAGCCACTATATATTCGAGCCAGTTCGACCACTGCGATCCCGGAGGTGAAAAGGATCATCGTGGCGTACAACAGCAATATCGTGATGGCGGAAAGTCTGGATCTTGCGCTTGAGAAGATCTTCGGAAAACAGGAACAGAAAGACCGAAAGGATGAGCGCGAGACGAGCGAAGAACATTCCGGGATGTCGGATATGACCGAAGCGATACGAAAAGCGAATGAGTTATATGACCAAGCACAGGAAGCCCTTCGTCAGGGGTCGCTCGCAGAATATGAGAGATCGATCGATGAACTGGGCAATATTCTTAAACAGTTTAGTTAAATCAGGGAGGAAATATGCAAAAAATTGGAATACTTGTTGATACGACATGCGACCTGGATCTGGAGATCCAACATCAAGATCCGAATATCAAGATCGTACCGCTTCAGATCATTTTTAATGATTCGCGGACATTTCGCGATAAATATGAGATCAGCTATAACGAAATGATCGCTGCGCTGGATAAGTTTGAGGCAAAGACTTCCTTACCGACGATACAAGATACTGTCAATGCACTTGACATATTTGTCGAACAAGGTTATACTCATATCTTCACGCTGGCTTTATCCGATTCGCTCAGCGGGACGCACGGAATGATCAAGACGGTCTCTGAAGATTATAGCGATCGATTGATCATCGAAAATATCGACACGAGATCGGTCTCTATGGGGATCGGAGCTTTGGTAACGGATGCTTTGCAGATGATCAATGATGGAAAGAGCTTTGAAGAGATCTCGGCTTTTCTTAATCGTAAAGTGAGGAACAGAGATGTTTTCTTTGCCGTTGAAACACTCAAGTATTTGATCCGAGGAGGAAGGATCGGCAAGCTTTCCGGAACGGTCGGCGAAGCACTTGACATCAAACCGATCATTATGTTGGATCGGGAAGGCAAGTTGGTCAGCAAAGATAAAGTCCGTGGAAGAAAAAAGTCGATCGCTCGTTTGGTAGAGCTTGTTGAAGAAGCTTCCGCCGGAAAAGAGATCGAAAGGGTCTTCGTTTTGCATGGAGCTCGAGAAGAGGAGGCACTGATCTTAAAAGAAAAGTTGGTAGAAAAAATTACCGCTCCGATCGAGTTGAACCATTTGGGCGCATTGGTCTCCGTTCATGTCGGACCGGGGCTGGTAGGAGCATTTGTTCTATACAAATAAACAAACGGATCCTTTGATTTGCAGAAAATGACATCCGAGGTAGGCATTAAAGTGTTTTCTTGGGGCCACTACAAAAACAAGAAAGGAATTTTATTTATGAATAGAAAAATAGAAAAAGTATCGTATGATCCGGTGGTCAATGCACTGATCGCCGGATTGTATGCCGTGTTGACTGTAGCGATCGCGCCGATATCATACGGAGCGGTCCAATTCAGACTCTCTGAGATCATGACTTTGCTCGTACTGTACGACCCGACATTTGCGCCGGGGCTGATATTGGGCTGCTTTATCGCTAATATCTTCAGCCCTTTTGGGATGATCGATATGATCGTGGGAACTGTTGCGACTGCGATCGCAGTATTATCGATGACAAAGATCAAAAATACGTTTCTCGCATCGCTGATGCCGACCCTATCCAACGGCTTGATCATCGGAGTGCAGCTTTGGTATCTCTTGGGGTTACCTCTGTTTGAAACGATCCTTTATGTGGCATTTGGTGAATTTGTCGTAGTGACTGTCATCGGTCTGCCCTTATACAAGATCATTACGCAAAGATTATCCATAAAAAATGAGGCATAAGAGAAACACGAAGTAAAAAGCAAATCAAAGGACTGTTGGGGGCTCATGCCCTCTTTTTATAGAATGGAGCGATCAGTGAAAGCGTTATATTATCTATCCGATAAGATCGCCACATAATACGGATACCCGCTTGATCTCGTCTCCTCTATGAGTTGATATCCCTGAATATCTGCTGAGGTTATTTATCGATCGTATCCAATAAGGAATGAAAACATGGCTATGATTTTTGTCGGTTTAAGTATATCTTTCGGTGGAACGATGAGGCGGAAGGGGTGCTGTTCCTTACAAACTATAAAAAATCGTTGTTAAACGCCGGCTTTAAAGGATCCGGCGTAACCTCCGATAGAGAAGATAAAAATGTTTTTATTTTTTATCCGAGCGGAATTTTTCAAGACGACCTGTCTGAAAAATCATCTTGCAAACTAAGTTTTCCTGTGATATAATGACTGAGTTAAGTTACGAATGATTTTAGAAAAGAAAGGGGTGAGATATAATGAAACAAGGTATTCATCCAAAATATACTGAAGAACAAGTACACTGTGCTTGTGGAAATACATTCGTTGCCGGCTCGACAAAAGGAGAGATCCGTGTAGAGACTTGCTCAAAATGTCATCCGTTCTATACCGGACAAAGCAAGAGTGTCGAGAAGGGCGGTCGGATCGAAAAATTCAACAAGAAGTTCAACAGATAGTTGGGGAACACAGAACTCTGTGTTCTTTTTTTATGCAGAGATCGATCTTTGTAGCGGGCAAATGCCTTCAGATATTCATACTTATGATCTTTTTTTCGCGATCCATAGTAAAATGTAGGAATTTATTTTCATTTCTGGTATAATATATTGGAACATTTTTATATGGAGGGGTTTATGTACAGACCGACAGGGCATGGATATATTGAATTGGTGGTAGGACCGATGTATTCGGGAAAGAGTGAGGAATTGATCCGACGGCTGAAAAGAGCAAAGATCGCTAAACAGGAGGTGTTGGTATTCAAACCGTCGATCGATGATCGATACTCCATGGAGGATGTGATAAGCCACAGCGGTATCAAGATCCAAGCCGTTGCGATCTGTGATCTGGCAGATGTGTGGGATCATATCACACCGCAGACTCAAGTGGTGGGATTTGACGAAGTACAGTTTTTTGAAACGAATATCGTTAAGGTCGTGATAGAACTTGCAGACCGGGGGATCCGCGTGATCTGCGCCGGACTCGATATGGACTTCAAAGCAGAGCCTTTCGGGGTGATCCCGGAACTGATGGCAAGAGCGGAGTTTGTGGACAAATTGCAGGCGGTATGTGTTATTTGCGGGCAGCCGGCAACGAGAACGCAGCGAATTATCGACGGCAAGCCTGCAAAATATGATGACCCGGTAATTATGGTCGGTGCAACGGAGAGCTATGAAGCGAGATGCCGAGGGCACCATGAGATCGGATAGGAGTGTCATGGAATACAAAAGATTTGAAACAGCCGGAGGACAGGCGCTGATCGAGGGTGTGATGATGAAATGCGGGACATCCAAAGCAGTTGGGGTCCGAAGATCGAATGGAGAGATCGAGGTGAAGCGCGAAAAGGGTCGAAGTGCTTCGACTCAACATGGGCTACGAAAGATCCCCTTTTTGCGAGGGATGTTCGTACTTGTAGACTCGATGATCGAGGGAGGAAGGGACCTCACTTATTCTGCAAATGTCTATGCGCAAGACATTGAAGAAGAGAAGGGAAAGATCGAGATCTGGCTTGAGAAGGTTTTTGGAGACAAGGCGGAAAAAGTTGTCAGTACACTGGGTTTTTTGACATCGATCACGATCGCGATCCTACTCTTTATCGTCTTGCCGACTTTTTTTGCAAAAGGAGATGCGGCAGAGCGTACGGCGTGGGTGTCGCTTAAAGAAGGAGCGATCAAATTGGCGATCTTTGTCGGATATCTTTTGATCATGTCTCAAATGAAGGATATCAGGCGCGTGTTCCAATATCATGGTGCGGAGCATAAGAGTATTTTTGCCTATGAACAGGGGAAAGAGCTGTCTGTGGAGAATGTGCGCTCGATGCCGAGGATCCATCCTCGATGCGGGACCAATTTTATGTTTATCGTTATTATGATCGGTATTTTGATCTTTACTTTTGTGAACGTAAGGAATGTTTGGTTGAGATCGATCATCAAATTGCTGGCATTTCCGATCGTTTCAGGGATCTCTTATGAAGTGATAAGGATCGCCGGGAAATATCAAAATATCTTTACTCGAGCGATGGTTTATCCGGGGCTTATGATGCAATATATCACAACAAAAGAGCCGGATGACGATCAGATCGAGGTGGCGATCGCATCGTTAAGAGCGGTATTGGAAGATGAAGGAATAATCGATAAGAAGATGAGAGCGTCTGAGCCGGAGCCGGAGTCATCCGGATCGGGTGAGGCGATCGAAGAAGGTGCAAGATCAGGTCGGGGAGAAAGCTTTGATAGGGTGGCAAATGAGTGAAAAGAAAGAACAAATTACGATAAAGAAACTTCGAGAGATCGGTCGGACCGCTTTATCCGAGCGGACGGACTATAATGTGGCCGCTCTTGAGACCGATCTTTTGCTTAGCAAAGCGATCGGAGAAGAAAGACTTTTTTTGGAGCTTAACCCTTATCGAGAGGTATTAAGGCAGAGAGCGGATCGCTTTTTACAGTTGATCGAGCGCAGAAAACAGGGGTGCCCGGTCGCGTACCTTTTGGGGTATAAGGAATTTATGGGTTATGATTTTTGGGTAGATGAAAAAGTGTTGATCCCGAGGGATGATACAGAGGTGTTGATCGAGCTTACGAGCGATGCGATCAGGGGGCAGGGTCTTTCGGTTACGGCAGGCTTTGAAGTCGGCGTAGGGACCGGGGTGGTAAGCTTAACGCTTCTTTCTCGTTTTCGTCGATTAACGATGATGGGTGCAGATATCAATGATGCAGCGATCGAGATCTCGCAAAAAAACGCGCTTTATTTGGATAATCAGCTTTTTGATGACGGTCTTGACATTGAGATCACAGAGCGTTATGAAGCCAGAGCATCCGATCTGTTCTCAGGATTTGATATTTCGATCGGGGCTCTTGATTTCATTGTATCCAATCCTCCATACATTGCATCCGAAGTGATCGAAACATTGGATATCGATGTAAAAGATTTTGAACCCAGAAACGCTTTAGACGGTGGGAGAGACGGGATGGATCTCTATCGAAGGATCCTATCGGAGGGGCTGCCTCTTCTTCGGGAAGGCGGATTCGTCGTGTTTGAGATCGGATACGATCAGGGAGATGCGATGTATGAGATGCTGTCGGATCTGGGGATGAGAAATATCCGTATAAGCAAAGATCTTGCCGGAAACGATCGAGCGATCTTAGGTTATAAACAGGGATAGATAGAAATGGAGATGTTATGTTTGATAAATTAGGTGTACTTGAGGAAAAGTACGATGAGCTGAATATGAAGGTGGCGGATCCCGAGATCATAGCGGACCGATCCAATTGGCAAAAGCTGATGAAAGAGGCCTCGGATCTGCAACCGATCGTAGAAAAATATCGTGAATATAAAGCAACGAAGGCCGACATCGAAGGGGCTAAAGAAATTTTGGAGACTTCAAATGACGAAGAGTTTCGAGAGTTGGCAAAGATGGAGCTCTCTGAAAAAGAAGATGCGATGGAAAAGATCCGGGAAGAACTCAAGATCCTGATGCTTCCGAAAGATCCGAATGATGATAAAAACGTTATCGTTGAGATCCGAGGCGGAGCAGGTGGAGATGAGGCGGCTCTTTTTGCCGGTGTATTGTTCCGAATGTACTCGATGTATGCTTCGGCAAGAAATTGGAAGGTCGAAGTAATGTCATCGAATGAGACCGGTATAGGAGGATACAAGGAGATCGTCTTTATGATCACCGGAAGAGGAGCTTACTCAAGACTCAAATTTGAATCCGGAGTCCATCGCGTCCAGCGGGTGCCGGAAACCGAGTCCGGCGGGAGGATCCATACATCCACTTCAACGGTCGCGGTACTTCCGGAAGTCGAGGATGTGGATGTTGAACTGAATCTGAACGATGTGCGGGTGGATGTGTTTCGATCTTCCGGTAACGGAGGACAGTCGGTCAATACTACGGACTCTGCGGTGCGTTTGACACATATGCCGACAGGGATCGTTATTTCGATGCAGGATGAGAAATCGCAGTTAAAAAATAAAGAGAAAGCATTTAAGATCTTGCGTGCGAAGCTGTATGATATGGAGCTTGAAAAAGCACAGAAGGCTGTTGCGGCGGAACGAAAGAGCCAGGTCGGAACGGGAGATCGTTCCGAGCGTATCCGTACCTACAATTATCCGCAAGGCAGAGTGAGCGATCATAGGATCAACATGACTTTATATAAGTTGGATCAGTTTGTGAACGGGGATATGGACGAAATGATCGACGCGCTGATCACCACCGATCAGACCGAGAAGATGCAGGCGGAGTAAAATGAAGATGGGAAAGGCGATCGTAAGCAGCATCCGTGAAAAGGATGTTGAAAATGCTGATGATATATTGCATACCGCAGGAAACATCATCCGAAACGGCGGGACGGTGGTTTTCCCTACCGAGACGGTATATGGACTTGGGGCAAACGCTTTGGACCCTAAAGCTTCAAAGAAGATATTCAAGGCAAAAGGGCGGCCTTTGGACAATCCGCTGATCGTTCACATCAGCAATGAGAGAATGTTGTATGATATCGTTCGGGATGTATCGGAGGATGCAAAGCTGTTGATGCAAAAATATTGGCCGGGACCTCTGACTTTGATCTTTTATAAGACAGATCTTGTTCCGGGAGAGACTACAGGCGGTCTTGAAACGGTTGCTGTAAGAATGCCAAGCAACAAGATCGCAAATCGCTTGATCGAAGAAGCGGGGGTCCCGATCGCGGCACCTTCAGCCAATATCTCGGGACGGCCTTCGATCACCAAAGGGCGTCATGCGGTAGAAGAATTGGCAGAGCGGGTCGATATGATCATACTGAGCGAAGACTCGGAGATCGGGATCGAATCCACAGTCGTCGATATGACGACAAGGCTTCCGATCGTACTTAGACCCGGCAAGATCGGTCAAACGGATATACTGCATACGATCTCAAAAGATGAAGCGGATCTTTTGCAAAAACTGAAGGAGTTTGAAGAACTGACGGACAGCAAAGTGGCGGATCGGGCATCTCCGAAGTCGCCGGGGATGAAGTATCGTCACTACAGCCCGAACGCACATGTTTTTTTGATGCAAAAAGAAGATATCTTGAAATGTCTTGAGTTGAGAAAACAAAAGAACGAAGAGACAGGGGAGATCATCGGTTCTTTGCAGCTTGCTTTGAACAGCTTGGATGATAACAAGATCAAAGTGTTTACAACGGATGAGAATCGTTTATGCTACGGCAGTTTTGGAGTTTCACTTGGAAAAGATGGAGAACAGATCGGTAAAAATCTGTTCAGCTTTTTAAGAGAGATGGATGAACTGGGCGTTGAGATCATTTTTTGTGAGGAGTTTGGATCTGAAGAGCCATCAGAGTTTTTATCGGCAGTGATGAACCGTATTCGTAAAGCGGCAGAAAATATAGATTAACGGAGGGACTATGAAGATAGGATTAAGTGCAGATCATGGTGGGATCAACCTAAAGGATAGGATCAAAAGACATTTGGAGGCAAGAGGTCTCAAAGTCGTTGACTACGGTACAGATTCGACCGATCCGGTGGATTATCCGGATTATGGAAAGTTACTGGCAGAGAAGATACTGCTTGGAGAAGTAGAGTGTGGGATCGCTATCTGTGGGACCGGGATCGGGATCTCGATCGCAGCAAACAAAGTGAAAGGGATCCGATGTGCAAATGTGTCGGACACTTTTTCGGCAAAGATGGCAAAACGACACAATGACTGCCAAATGATCTCGATCGGCGAGAGGACGGTTGGTCCGGGACTGGCAATGGAGATCGTCGATGCCTTTTTGGACGCGGACTTCGAGCAGGGTCGTCACGCGATCCGTGTGGATAAAATAATGCAAATTGAAAAGGAGTAAATTCAATGTCAAAGCTAGTAATTTATGATCATCCGTTGATCCAGCACAAGCTGTCTATGATGCGAGATGTCAACACGGGGTCTATGACCTTCCGCGGATTGGTGAAAGAGGTCGGTATGCTGATGGTGTATGAAATGACCAGACATCTTCCGTTGGAAGAGGTGGAGATCACCACACCGATCACAACGATGAGGGCGAAGATGCTCTCCGGGAAGAAATTGGCTGTCGTTCCGATCTTGCGTGCCGGATTGGGGATGGTCGATGGGGTCTTGGAGTTGATCCCGGCAGCAAAAGTTGGACATATCGGTATGTATCGAGATCCGGAAACGCACAAGCCGGTAGAGTATTTCAGCAAGCTTCCTCAGGACCTTCCGGAGAGAGAGATCTTTGTCGTTGATCCGATGCTTGCCACGGGAGGATCGGCAGCGGCGGCAATCGATCTTCTGAAAGATCGCGGAGCACAATATATCAGACTCGTCTGTTTGGTAGGGTGTCCGGAGGGAGTCGCGTATATGCAGGAAAAACATCCGGATGTCGACATATACTTAGCGGCACTGGATGAAAAGTTGAATGAGCATCGTTACATCGTGCCGGGGCTTGGAGATGCAGGAGATCGTATATTCGGCACGAAATAATTGAAAGGAATTTCGTTTGAAAAAAAGAAAACTGATTTTTTATTATATCTGGTTGATCACCTTTTTTTCTTTTTTTGTGATCAGTGGATTCTTTTTGCAGCCACCGGGCGAACTTGCGACAGGACTGTATGCTATCATTCGAGATTCCTCTGTTTTGTTGACGGATTATCTGGCGATCGGAGGGATCGGAGCATCTTTTGTAAATGCAGGTCTGCTGGGACTTGTATGCGTTGCGATCCTACTACTATTGGATATGAAGCCGAATGGTTCTATCATCCTGTCTTTGTTTTTGGTTTTCGGATTCGGTTTTTTTGGAAAAAATTTGTTGAATGTTTGGCCGGTCATAGGGGGCGTATATCTATACTCAAGAAAAAAGAAGCATCCTTTTCGTAATTACATCATCATAGCGTTTATGAGTACAAGTCTGGCTCCGGCGGTCAATCAAATTTTTCTGCTCGTTACCGATGCCGTCCTGATGAGCTTTTTGCTTTCGACCTTGGGCGGAATATTGTTGGGCTTTTTGATGCCGTCGCTTGTTTCGCACTGTTTGAAGATGCACGAAGGCTTTATGCTTGCGAATGCAGGATTTGCAAGCGGATTTATTGCGATATCCTTTGTTGCGCTCTTCAAATCATTCGGATTTGATATGACGACAAAAAATGTGTGGTCCAGTGAATACACCGTGCAACTGGCTGTGATCCTTTTCATCGTCTTTGGAGCAATGGTGTTTACCGGAGCGATCTTGAACAAAGAACCTATAAGCACATTGGGAGAACTGATGCAAGAGAGCGGACGGATCGTAACGGACTTTTTCATTTTGTACGGCAACTTTATCCCTTTGATCAATATGGGATTGGTCGGTATCTTCTATACGATACTCACCTTGCTGTTGACGGGTCAGATCAACGGTCCTTTCGTTGCGGGTATCTTCACCGTTGTCGGTTTTGCAGGATTCGGATTGAATCTTCGTAATGTGATCCCGGTCACGGTAGGATCCTATTTGGCGGCAAAGCTGAATATCATCTCCTATGATGTCAACAATTTGATGCTGATCATATTGTTTGGGACCTCCTTGGCTCCGTTTAGCGGATACTTTGGGATCATTTGGGGGATCATTGCGGGATTCGTTCACCTTTGTCTGACGCTCAATGTCGGTGTGATCAATGCAGGGATCAACCTTTACAACAATGGATTTGTTGCAGGATTAGTTGTTATACTCTTGTTGCCGATCGCTTCTTCATTGAGAGAAGAGTCGGATGGGAACTGAGTTTTTTGAATAAATGTCAGATTAGTATGGAGAAGAAAATGTATATTGATCACCGATTGATAAAAATTATTGATGAAATGTTGGTTTTCCTATATTCCTACACATCCAGAAATATTAAAATGGAGATACAGAAGGAGAAGGAGTACTCCGAGATCACTTTTACAGCTAAATTAGGAGCTTCGATCGATCCAAAAAAATTACGTAAGATCGAAAAATATCTTTCGGCTCCCCGACAACATGAGATGGAGGAATATTATTGGGGGCTTACCGGCAATGATACCACGCCAAGTTCCGAACTGGCTCTTGTCGGTATGATGATCGATGAGCATGATATGATATATAACGAAGCGGAGCTTACACTTTTCTTAAGGCTGAGACGATATCGACAGCCGTGATTGAATATATTGATCGGTAAAGGGGTAGTAATGATAATAGGGATCGGTACGGACATCATCGAGATCGGCAGGATAAAAAAAGCGATCATGGAGAATGGTCGCTTTTTGAGCCGAGTTTTTACAGAAAACGAAATTCGGTATGCCACCTCAAAAAATGGGATACGCTATTCTTCGATCGCAGGAATGTGGGCGGCAAAAGAGGCTTATGCAAAGGCGACAGGGAAGGGATTCCGAGATTTTGCGATGAAAGATGTTGAAGTGCTGCATGATGATCTTTCTTCGCCGGGGTTGCGTCTATACCGTAAAGCGCGTATATATTCCGAAGGGGCGAAGGTACATATCAGTATCTCTCATTCGGACCTTTTGGCGATCGCGTATTGTATCATAGAAAGGAAGGGATAAAATGGAAATGTACAGGCCTACATGGGCTGAGATCGATCTGGATAATATCTTACATAATTATAACGCCGTGAAGTCGTTCATCCGGGATGGAACGAAGGTATGTGCCATCATCAAGGCGAATGCTTATGCTCATGGGAGTGTAGAAGTGGCAAAGCATTTGGAAAAAAATGGATGCGATTATTTTGGAGTGGCGACTTTGAATGAAGCGTTGGAGCTTAGAAATAACGGGATCAAGCAAAGGATCATGTGTTTATCCTATATCGATCCGAGTGCCTATCCGCTTGCGATCAAAAATGATATCGATATTCCGCTGTTCAGTTATGAGGTTGCGCAAAAAGTTTCTAAAATTGCAAAAGAGCTCGGTTCTTATGCCAATATCCAGATCAAGCTGGATACGGGAATGTCTCGTGTCGGTTTTGCTTATGAGGATAAAACCGTGGAAGAGATCGAGAAGATCGGCAAATTAGAGAATTTGATCTTACAAGGGATCTATACGCATTTTGCGATGGCGGACACTACAGATCGGACTGTAACGGACGAGCAATTTGAACGTTATAGAGACATCGTAGATCGTTTGGAAGAAAAGGGGATCTATTTCAAGATCCATCATGCTTGCAACTCGGCTGGTATCATGTCTTATCCGGAATATCATATGGATATGGTCCGTTTGGGGATCAGTCTTTATGGTCATTATCCTTCGGAAGAAGTAGATAAAAGCATTTTGGATCTTAGACCCGCTATGACGCTCAAGTCGCAACTGACAAATGTAAAAACGGTACAAAAAGGGACAGGGATCAGCTATGGTCATACGTATCATTCCTCTGAAGAGGAGTTGGTCGGGACGATCCCGATCGGTTATGCTGACGGATTTACGAGACTCCTTTCAGGGAAAGCAAATGTGATGATCAACGAAAAGCTTTATCCGATCGTGGGGAGGATCTGCATGGATCAATCGATGGTCCGAGTCGATAAAGATGCAAAGATCGGTGATGAAGTCATTATTTTCGGACCGAAAAAAGGGATCGAGTTTGAACAGCTGGCGAGCAAATTAGGGACTATAAATTATGAATTGCTCTGTATGGTCCAAAGAAGGATACCAAGAGTCTATTTTGTAGACGGTAAAGAAGTCAAAACGGTAAATTATTTATTAGATCAAGCGATAAGGACGAAGGATGAACGATAATATTATAGTGAAAAGAGGCGATATTTTTTACGCCGATCTAAGTCCGGTCATCGGTTCGGAGCAGGGGGGGGTTCGTCCCGTACTTGTTATCCAAAACAATATCGGGAATAAGTACTCCCCTACCATAATCGTAGCAGCCATCACTTCGCAACTGAAAAAAGCAAAGCTGCCCACTCATATTGAGATCGAGGCGGGCAACTATGGCTTGATAAAGGATTCCGTATTATTATTGGAACAGATACGGACGATCGACAGAAAAAGGATGAAGGATCGGATCGGGCGATGCGATCGGGAATTTATGCAACGAGTCAACCGAGCGTTGGAGATCAGCGTAGGGATGTTTGAAGAATAGTACATAATACAAGGAAAGGCAAACATACAGATGAAGTTAAACAAGATACTGACACTTTTGATGATAGTAGGACTACTTGTTTCAAGTATTTTGGTGTATAAAAGGTTTCATGTTGAAATGGAATATAAGAATTATGAGGTCGACTTTTATTACACAGAGATGGAAAAGCTTGCTCAGCAGGAAAAGAAGAGCATCGACGAGTACTTGGAGTTGATGAAGGATACAGGGATCATGAACATGTTCATTCGAGAGGAAACGATACAGAGCATGAAACAGAGTCCCAAATTTGATGTCGAGACCAGAATGGATGGATACGACATGATCATTGAGTCACCGGATAAGGAACTGATCCAATGGATCTATAGAGGATATAATGATGTTAAGCGAGCAGATCGAGAAGTGGTGCTCGAAGACGAGAATACCGTGCGAGTCGTCGGAGAATCATATGAGCTTATCACTGCACCTGTTCTGACTTTGGGAAGCTATGGGCAGCGGAATATCACGACGCAGGTATGGGAAGGGTCCATGCTGGAGACAGTGGGGCTCGGGTACGACCGAGAAGCGATCGACAGATCAAGAGCCCATGGGTATGGTGTGATCTTGGCACCGACATTTAACTCGGACTTCCAGGATCCTCAAAAGTCGATCCAACGATTTTTTGATGTTTTGGATGAGGATCAACTGTCTCCGAGCCATATTTTTTTTACGGGAACAAAGGTTCTCGGATTTGATCCTTCGGAGCTTAAAACCAAAGAAGAGAAGCCGTTATCGATCGAACAGCTTGCCAAAGGGCTGGATGATCGAAATATCGCCCTTGGGTTTATCGAATCGAGTTCGCAGGGAGGATATCTTGAGACCGAAGGGATGCAGACCCTGGCGCGGTCTATGGAATATGAAGCGACCGGAAACTACCTTACTTGGGACTTTATCCAAACAAAGTTTGACTATAAGATCCCTTTCCACCACAATGGAGAAGAGATCACGAATATTTTTTTCCGTGGGATCACGACAAGGAATATCCGTATTATCGCGCTGAAACCTTTTGTGGCGGAGGGTAGGTATGTTCCGGATCCGAAAGCTTATCAAAAAGTGCTTGATGATCTTGCAGCCAGATTAAAGCCTCACGGGATCAAGCCCGGCCCGCTCAAGACGATGTCTTATCTGAACCCAAGTCCATATCTAAAGATCTTTGTCGGTATCGGCATCATAGCGTCCGGTTTGATCATTTTGGACAATCTATTTCTGACAGATCGGAAGTGGCTATACGGTTTGATGCTCTTCGGATCGTTGTGTACGGCAGCGGTATATGTTAAGATCGGGATGCTTCAAGGGATCGCGGATAAAGGTCTTGCATTACTTGGAGCAATATCCATGCCGACGATCGCGCTTTTTGTATTGATGTCGATCTTGAAGCAAAAGTACAGTAGCCGAAAAATATTTGCCAAAGGGAAAAGCTTTATATATTCTATCGGCACGGTGTGCCTATTGTTATTCGTTTGCTTGGGAGGAGCATGGTTTGAGATCGCGATGCTTGCTCACAGCAAGTTTTTGCTGGGGCTGGATGCCTTCTCCGGTGTAAAATTTTCTCAAATGATCCCGATGCTTATGGCGCCGATAGTGTTTGTTGCATACTATGGATACAAAAGGGGTTACCGTTCGGGTGAAGTGGGGATCTCTGCGGGGGATATCCATCGCTTTTTTACCGATCATATCCGGATCTGGCAAGTGATGTTACTGGGCATTGCAGCAATGACCTTGATGGTGTTGATGACAAGATCGGGCAACACTTCAGGAGAACCTTCTCTTGTTGAAGCACTCCTGCGAAACGGTCTGGAATTTATATTCCCGGCGCGTCCGAGGACCAAGGCGATATTTGTCGGGATCCCGGCATTGATCCTGCTATTCTATCATGCGTATCAAAAGCGTTATGAAGCGGTGGCATGGATATTTGCCTTTATAGGATCGATCGCCTTAGTAAATACGGTCAACACATTTTCTCATATGAAAGCACCGATCTATCTTTCGATGGTACGAACTATATCCGAAGTGATCGTAGGAACGATCGTCGGGTCGATACTGATCATTTTTGAAGAACTGGTTCGGAAGCTTTTTTCAAAAAACACGATAAAAAAAGGAAAAGAAAAGATAAATGCGTAAAAAAGTACTTTTGTCAGGTTATTTTGGTTTTGAAAATCTTGGAGATGAAGCGATCCTGTATTCGATCATAGAGGAGCTGAAAAAAATGGATGGCATCGAGATCACCGCGCTTTCGGCGGATCCTCAGAGAACGACCCGAAAATTCGGTGTTCGTTCGGCAGAGAGAATGTCGATCTTCAGTCTGTTAAAAGAGATAAAAAACTGTGATCTGCTGATCAGCGGGGGTGGATCTCTATTGCAGGATGTAACTTCTAAAAGATCTCTGCTATACTATATCGGACTTCTTGATCTGGCAAAAAGGATATTCAAGAAAAAGGTCATGATCTACTCGCAAGGGATCGGACCGATAACGGACCCTAAGAACAGAAAAAAAGTGGGGAAAATACTTGATCGCATGGATATCATAAATGTTCGCGATCAGGCTTCCAAGCAAGAGCTGATCGATATGGGTGTCATCAAAGAAATATCCGTTACTGCGGATACCGTATTTTTGTTGGATAAGCCGGATAGTGCTCAGGGGAGAGCTTATTTAGAAAAACTTGGAGTCGATCGGACAAAAAAAGTGATCGGGCTATCGATCCGCCCTTGGAAAGAATATGACGAAAGGATCGTTGCTGAGATCGGAAAGACGATCAAGCAACTTCAAACTCAAAATTTGAGCATACTACTTCTTCCTTTTCATCATCCCGGCGATCTGCTTCTTTCTAAAAAAGTTTTAGATAGTCTGGAGAATACGGAGGATGTGTTTCTTGTGGAAGAGCAACTGAATGAAAGAGAGATGCTTTCTCTTATCGTGAATACGGACATCATGTTGTCGATGAGGCTCCATGGCTTGATCTTCGGCGTGGTTTGCAATTCATATCCCATTGGGATATCTTATGATCCTAAGATCGACAGTTTGATGCAAGAGATGGATCTCCCGCAGCCGATATCCGTAAAAGAGCTGAGCGCGGAGAGACTGATCGCTCAAATCGACTCTGCTGTTCAGAATATCGATGACAGGGAGAAGCAAACGGGAATGATCGCTCAAAAAATGAAAGAAAAGGCGATGAAAAATATTGATCTGATAAAGGAGTTGTTACATTGAGAATTCTTGGAACAAGGATCGACCATGTCAGTATGAAGCAAGCGATGCAGATCGCAACGGACGGAATGATAAACTCACCGCCATTTGTTGTCATCACACCTAATAGCGAGATCGTGGTAAAAGCAAACGAGGATCCGATCTTGATGGATATCATCGAGCATGCGGGATTGGTCGTTCCGGACGGGATCGGACTGGTGATCGGATCGAAGTTGGTCGGAGAGCCTCTGCCACAGCGAGTGACAGGGATCGATCTGATGGATCGCCTTCTTGCTTATGCCACAGATCATGGAAGCCGTGTTTTTTTCTTGGGAGGTAAACCGAGCATTGCCGAGCGCGCAGCCGAAAAGGTGATCGAAAAATATCGTACGATCAATATTGTCGGAACACATCACGGATATTTCAAAGGAATTCATACGGGAGATCCGGAGCATCCGGAAGAACTTGCGCTGGTGGATCGGATCAAAGATTTGGATGTCGATATGCTCTTCGTGGCAATGGGTGCCCCCAATCAAGAATTTTTTATTGATCATTACAAGGATCGACTCGGAGCAAAAATGCTGATGGGAGTGGGAGGCTCTTTGGATGTGATCTCCGGGACTGTAAAACGCGCGCCTGAGATCTGGCAAAAGATCGGGATGGAATGGCTCTATCGCTTACTGAAAGAACCTTGGAGGATCAAGAGAGCCCGTGCGCTTCCTATCTTTGCGATCAATGTGCTGATCCACAGAGATAAGCCGATGAAAAAATAGAAGTTGTCGTATCGCGCATGACGATCGATCGGATATCTTTGGGAGGGAAAATATGATCCATATCGAAGAAATAATGTTGCCGGATCTAAGTGATTTCTGGAAGAAAATTCCATCCGATTTTGGAGATCTTTGGGATTTGTGGAAAACGGCAAAGATGAGTATGATATGTTGTTTTTTGTAAAGAGATAGATCTTATTAATACTATTATCCAATAAAATCACCATATAAATACATTTCCGATGGAACGGTGGAGATACCATTCCGTACAAGATATATAAAATAAAAATGTTGCCAAGTGGTGCTTCTAAAGGGCTTAGTATAAACTCGATAAAGAACAAAAACAGTAGATCGCAAAATAGGACTTAGTATTATTGTATAGTATGATCGCCTATCCAAACAGCAGTATGATAAAAGCAATGCCTTCTGATCATTCGACCAAAGGGCATTGCTTTTTTATGATATGTGTTTAATGATTAGAACATGGCGTTAGTCTAATGGATCGCGCTTTTTATTTTTCTTTATGATATATCCGCAAGGGATCATACCGATGAGTAATACGATGATTTGGAAAACGAACATAAATTTATATCCGGCAACACCGTGAGTATCTAACCAGTGACCGAAAAGCATATACTGAAACAAGTCCGGACTAAATCCTAATATAGCCGCTACTCCGATAGTGGTGGCTGCGACTTTTCTAGGAATATGGACTTCTGATGCCACCGCATAGTAGACACCCCTGGACATATATACAAATAAAGCGACGATAAGTGTAAGCAGAACGATAACGATCAGAGGAGTTTCTTTTGGTAGAAAAATAAATCCGAGTAAGGCAACGATAGCGATGATATAGGTCATAAACATAACTTTGGAGACGGATCTCATCTTATCTGCTATGATTCCACCAATGGGAGCTCCACAAACCCTAAGAACATAAGTTCGGATAATAGCTAATGATCCGGTTGCCGTAACGGAGATCCCGAATACGGCAGAGAAGTATGGTGTGAAATAGGACATTGTCACATAAAGACTATACACAGTGAATAATCCGATCCCGACCATCCAAGTTGCAGGAGATTTGATGACTAAGAAGAAGTCTTTGATCGAGAGCTTATTATGATCATTAGACTCTTCAAATCCTTCTTTTTCATCGATCTTTTTTTGCATCTCTTTTACAGCTCCAGAATCCGGATCCGGAACGAATATAAAACTTAAGATAGCTGCTAAGATGGCAAATATCCCCATAACTATAACAACGACTTTAAGTCCTGCGGCAGCTGCGGTAAATTTTGAAAAAACGGCTATGAATAGCCAATTTACAACGATACTAGCAATGCCAACGGCGCCTTCGTTAAATCCAAATATCTTCCCTTGATTTTCTTCATCAACAAGCATTCTTAAAATTTTAATATGTGCGGGATAATTCATAAGCAGTCCTGAAACTGCCAAGAAAGCCCAAGCGATCAATGCGACCGAATAAGTCATTTTGAATGCAAATACAAAACTGATCACTCCGGTCATCAATAAGGAGGATACATAGATTTTTTTGTAATTAAATTTATCGGAGAGCCATCCACCGATCGGAGCGCCGAAGATATTTCCTAATCCAAAAATGGTCATTAAGAATCCCAGTTGAGCATTGGATATTCCTAGGGCATCGATCATTGGATCATAGAGCACATACTGGATCTCTGCCAGAGCATAATTCATTGTCCAACAGAACCCAAGAACCAAAATGATCACTAAAGTTTTCTTCTCGATTTTTCCTGAAGTAGTAGTTGCTTGATTCATTTGAAACCTCCGTTTTGAAATTAGACTCTTAATAAACATAAAGCATGTCAGCTCAGGTCGTTTTGTTTTTCATTTGGCAAGAGTACCTTTGAAGATCGAAATTGAACATAGATCAAGCATGCGAGAAGATAAACACCAGTCCATATCAATTCCATTTTACTAAGTTCCTTTGCCATATAATAACAGAAGATCACCGTCATCAAAGTTCCAACGATCGTTATAAAATAGTAGAGGTTGTTGTTAATATTGAATTTTGATCTCGCCCAACGTTTCGGGATGACTAAAGGCATTTTTAACAATGAAAAAGTTACGATGCTCATCACACAGTTGGATAAAAAATCACTGATATTTGCCACGGAACTTAAGTTCAATCCCGCTAAAATGATCAGGACTGTCAACACATAGATCACAAGAAGGATCCGGTGAGGGGTTTCATATTTTTTGTTGCATACTCCAAGCCATTTGGGGAGCCAGCCATCTCTGCACGCCATTAATATAGGAGGTGTGATCCAACCAAGTAATGCATTCAAAGAGGTGATCAAAGCTGTCATCGCACCAAAAATCATAAAAAATAAGTAAAGTGGAGAGGGGAGAACCTCTTTAGCGGTAACGGCTAATGGTTTATTCGCAACATGCTCGATCGGAAAAACACCGGATGCAACGATAGCGACCAGTATGTATATGGCTCCGACTACTATTGAACTGAAGATAATAGCAAAAGGAATATCTTTTGTTGGGTTTCGACAATAAGCACTGAAGTTTACAATGAATGCAGATCCAACCGTGGCAAAGCTCATTAAAGATGCGGCAACCATAATTCCTGAAAAACCATTAGTAATAAATTCTTTTTCATTAAAAAAATCGGATTTAACATGTGGGAGCCCAAAAAAGCTGAAGATCACTAAAGCGGTGATCAACAGTACGACCATGATGTTTTGAGCCTCTGCGGCAACTTTTATCCCGCGAATATTAAAGTATAATAAGATGCTCAGCAACAGAATAGAAATGATTTTTACATTGAGCATAGGAAAAAATGATAACACATAGTCAGCGAAAGATAGTGCATATAAAGAAGCACTGAAAAAATAAGTAACAAATACCAGAACATACAATCCTCCTAATTTCCTTCCACCAAAAACAGAAGCCTGTGTATAAAAGCCTCCCTCAAGTTGCATCGTTCCGGACGAAAAGATCTGAGGGATACAGGATATGAAGACCATGATGGTACAAATAGCAATGGAGATCACGACCGACCGCCCCGTGAGCCCGATTGCCAAACCCAGCAAGGACATGATGCCGCCTCCAATAACATTTCCGATTGCAAGTGCAGTGAGGTCAAAACGAGTTAATTTCCTTGAATTATCCATACTTCAAACCTCCATCAAACAACATTCATGCAGCAGATCGTTCCGCAGAGCAGAACGATGTTCTGTTTTTATTATAATCGGTTTTTTAGTGGAAGTCAATACAAAAATTCAAAAAAATAAAGCATGTAGAAGAAATGGTAAATTTACTACGATTGCTCTACAGATAGTTAAGGTATGTGAATTTTTATAAATAAAAAGTATTTACAAATATGATTTTCAGTCATATAATGAAAATACAGGAGGTTGATCAGAAGAAAAATACAATGGACAATATAATAGCAGCAGTAGATAGAGCATTAGAGGTATTAGACCTACTACACGAGAATGAAAGTGAAATGGGGATCTCAGAGATCGCAAGAAGATTGAATCTTCATAAAAGTACAGTGAGCAGAACGCTTTCGACTCTTGAACATCGTGGCTTTGTTCGCAAAAATTTGGAAAACCAAAAATATTGGTTAGGGCTGAAATTGTATGCGATCGGTATGACAGTAAAAGAAAAGTCTGTGTATCTGGACGAGGTGATCATCGCAGCGAAAACTCTTTTCAAAGAATTTAATGAGGTTATCAATGTTTCGGTTTTGGAGCATCAGGAGGGCGGGACATTCAAGAGTGTTATTGTATATAAAGAAAGCAATCCTAATCAAGTATTGCTGGTAAATCCGACACTGGGATCTTATACGGATGCGTACGCATCTTCTGTAGGGAAGTGTCTCTTGGCATATTCTTCAGATGTTACAGAGGAATACATTCGTAGCTTGACATTGAAAAAATATACTGAAAACACGATTTCGGATAATGATAAGCTGATCCGGGAACTGAAGGATATTCGAGAAAGAGGTTATGCTGTAGATGATGAAGAAAGAGAGATCGGGTTGACATGTATCGGAGCACCGATATTTGATATTCAAGGAAATCTGGTGGCTGCTATAAGCATATCCGGTCCGACTGCTCGGATAAGATCTCATGATCGGGAATATATGATCAAACGACTGATACAAGTTGCAAAAAGTATAAAGATCATTTAACAAAGAAATATGAAAATGAAAAGAGAGGTCGCGAAAGGTCTCTCGTTTTCAGAGGATCGATTTGGAACGATGTTCTAATAGATAGAACGAAATTGTATTGAGTATCGATTCTGATGTATTTTGAAGGAGGGGTTGTTATGATGTTATTGGTGATAAATCCTGGCGGTACATCGACAAAGGTGTCTGTATTCAACGGAGAAAAGGAGATCTTGAAAAAGAATATCATACATGATCATGAGGAGTTACAAGGCTTTGAATATGTGATGGATCAACTTGAATATCGAAAAGACCTCATTCTTGATCTTCTGAAGAGCGAAGGATATGAGATCGATCGCTTTGAAGTGATCGTAGGTAGAGGAGGATTGATGAAACCGATACCGGGTGGCGTATATCGCGTGAATGATGCGATGATCAAGGACCTTAGGAATCGGATCAATGGAGAGCATGCCTCCAATTTAGGTGCTTGTTTGGCTTTTGACATCGCAAATGAGATTGGTAAACCGGCATATATTGTCGACCCGGTATCTGTAGATGAATTTTTAGATGTGTCGAGGATCACAGGAATAAATGACATTGTAAAAGCAAGTTGGTTACATGCGTTAAATCATAAGGCGGTCTGTCGCTCGGTGGCAGAAAAGATGGGAGACAAGTATCAAAATTTGAATTTTATAGTAGCGCATCTTGGATCAGGAATCTCGATCGTCGCTCATTTGAAAGGGAAGATGATCGATGGAAGCGGTGGACGATCGGATGGACCCTTTTCTCCGGAACGAAGCGGCGGACTTCCTACATACGATCTGATCAACCTTTGTTTTTCAGGAAAGTACACATACGAGGAAATGGTAGATAAAGTAAGCAATAGTGGTGGGATGTATTCTTATCTGAGAACGAAGGATATGAAAGTGATCGAGGAGAAGGCGCTTTCCGGAGACAGTAAATATCGATCGATACTGGATGCTTTCTGTTACAAAGTTTCAAAAGAGATCGCAAGCTATACCGCAAGTTTAGAAGGAAAAGTCGATGGCGTTATCATCACAGGCGGTATTGCGTATTCCGATCATGTAGTAGATTATCTGAGGAGAAAAATAGGTTGGATCGCAGAAGTTTTTGTAGTGCCCGGAGAAATGGAAATGGAGGCATTGGCAAAAGGAGCGATAAGAGTTCTTAAAAAAGAAGAGCAAGAACTGGTGTATAGATAGCCTGGCTTGGTGCATATAATACTATCCCCTTCTTTAGTTCAGAGGATCACTTCGATCCCCATGAGTGATACTTCTAAACATTTGTTAGGGGAGCTATTGATCGTATCAAATAGATAACGGAAACACTTCTATGCTTTCTATCGGGCTTTAGTATAAGACCCGAAGATCAATGCTTGGATAAGGAGGAAAAGGATGATAAAAAATTTTGATGATCTGATCAGCAAAGCTAAGAAAAAGAAAATATCTAATGTGGCGGTGGTCGCAGCGGAGGATGAGAGTGTTCTGGAAGCGATCAAGATTTCTCAAGAGTATGGTTTTGTTCATCCGATCCTGATCGGAGACCGGATGAAGATCGATATGATCGCAAAAAAAATAGAGCTAACGAACTACGAAGTGGTGGATGAAACGAGAGATCCTGCTCGAAAAGGTGTTTCTATAGTGCGAAGTAAGAAGGCGGACATTCTGATGAAAGGAATGATCAATACATCGGAGTATCTTCGAGCAGTGTTGAATAAAGAGCATGGGTTAAGATCAGGAAGGTTACTGAGCTTATTGGCGGTTTATGAAGTTCCGCAATATCATAAGCTGATCTATGCGACCGATAGCGGGGTGAATGTGGCACCGGATCTTGAGCAAAAGAAGGATATTTTGACGAATGCGTTATTGGCGATGAAGAATATCGGATTTGGAGATCCTAAGGTGGCGATACTTTCCTCCAATGAAATTCCGAGCGAGAAGATCCCTTCGACGATGGATGCCGTTGCATTAGTGGATATGGCGAAGAAAGGAGAGATCCCCACATGTATCATAGAAGGACCGATCGCTTTTGATGTGGCATTCGACAAAGCGGCGGCTATTCATAAAGGAATCGATTCGGCAATTGCCGGAGATGTCGATGTATTACTGTTTCCAAATATTGAAACGGGGAATGTGTTAGGAAAATCTTGGCTGCATTTTGATCATGCCAAGTGGGCGGGGATTGTTCTTGGAGCAAAGGTGCCGATCATCTTGGGCTCCAGATCCGATACACCGGAAATAAAAGTAAATTCGATTGCTCTGGCCTGCTTGTCGGCAGATGTGCGTTGATCAATGAAGGATGATCCGATCTCTAGGACCCTGATCAAAGATCAAACCCTGACCGTTTTGTTACGGGCGGGAAGGATATAGTTTTTATGAAGGAGGTTTTGCTATGAAATATGCAGAGCGTATGAATTACTTGAAACCATCGGATATCAGAGAAGTCATGAAGATCATTGCAAGCAATCCGGGGACGATATCTTTTGCCGGAGGATTGCCGGATCCGGCATTATTTCCTTTTGAGGGGATCTTAAAAGCGGCAAAAAAGGTTTTGAAAGAAGAGCCTGTTTTGGCACTGCAATATGGAATGACACAAGGGAAAGAAGATCTGAGAGAAACGATCGTTGAACTGATGAAAAGAGAGGAGGTCGAAACGGATGCCGGATCTATTTCGATCACTCATGGTTCGCAACAGGGGATCTCTTTGACTTCAATGTTATTTCTAAACCCCGGTGATGTGGTGCTTACAGAAAATCCGAGTTATCTCGGAGCATTTTCGGCGTATAGACCATATGAGATCGATTTTGTCGGAGTCGATGGTGATAAGGACGGAATGTTTATGGATGATCTGGAGGCTAAGATCAGGGCAAACGGCAAAGTAAAAATGATCTATATCATACCGAATTTCCAAAATCCAACCGGAAGAACATGGTCATTGGAGCGAAGAAAAGCTTTGATCGAAGTAGCAGATCGATATGATCTGCCGATCGTAGAAGATAATGCTTATGGGGAATTGAGGTTTGATGGAGAGCGGATCCCCTCAATCAAATCACTGGATACTGAGGGGCGTGTGCTGTACTTGGGTTCATTTTCAAAAGTTTTGGCACCGGGACTTCGTGTCGGCTGGTTGTGTTCAAGCAAAGAGATCGCACCGAAGTTTGAGTATTTGAAATATGGAGCGGATCTCCAAAATACTGAACTTTCTCAAATGATCATTCAAACATTTTTAAGAGAAAATGATCTGGATGATCATTTGAATAAGATCAAGGAGGTTTATAAGAGACGGAGAGATCGGATGATCAATGAGATCAAACACAGCTTCCCGGGAAAGGCAAAATATTATCATCCGGAGGGAGGTATGTTTGTCTGGGTAGAGCTTCCACCTCATATCAATACGAGGGAATTGCTCAAGAAAGCGGTAGCAAAAAAGGTTGCCTTCGTTCCAGGAGGGTCCTTTTATCCGGCAGGCGATTGCGAGAGCTCAATGAGATTGAATTTTTCAACGATGGAAGATGATAAGATCGCTGAAGGGATCAGGATATTGGGAGAATTGTTGCATGAAGAGATAAAATGACAATGAAAGAAGGAGGTATTAAAGTGAAGGTTTTTACAAAACTCCAGCGATGTAAGCAATGCGGTCTATGTGTTGCCAACTGCCCGAAGCAAGCTATCGGCTTTTCACAGGATATCAACAAGAATGGTTACAACTATACTGTCGTGGATCATGAAAAATGTATTCGATGCGGTATTTGTTACACAGTATGTCCGGATGGGGTATATACGATCGCGGAGAGTGTTCAGGAGGGATAGAACTATGGGTGATATGATAAAAGGGAATATAGCGATAGGTGAGGCTGCAGTAAGATATGGTGCAAGGCTATATGCAGGCTATCCGATTACTCCTTCATCTGAGATCATGGAATACGCATCAAAACGACTTCCGGAAGTTGGCGGAGTATTTATTCAAGCAGAATCTGAAGTTGCCGGGATCAACATGATCATTGGTGGAGCAGCTTGCGGAGTGAGAGCATTTACCGCGTCATCCGGACCTGGGATCAGTTTGAAGCAAGAGGGGATGACGGTCCTTTCGGATGAGCAATTGCCGGCATTGGTTATTAATGTCGTTCGATATGGAAATGGTATCGGAACACTTTTGACAGCGCAATGTGATTATTTGAGAGAAACGCGCGGCGGAGGAAACGGAGACTATCGATGTATCGTTTTGTGTCCAAGCTCGATCCAAGAAGCAGTGGACTTGGTGGGGTTGGGTTTTGACCTGGCAGAAAAATATAGAATGGTATCCGTCTTGATGACTGAAGGTGCATTGGGACAGATGATGGAGACATGTGAGTTGCCGGAGATGCGAGAACCGCATCGGTATCCATGGGGAATGGATGGTCATTATACCAACAAAAAGATCGGGATCTTTGACCGAGATTCGATGAAAGAATCTGTAGAGCTCAACGAAAAGTATAGACTTGTAAAAGAGAATGAACAGCGATGGGAAGATAGATATGTAGAGGATGCGGAATATGTTTTTGCTGCATTCGGTATGCCAGGTAGATCAACGTTAGGTGCGGTTGAAGAATTGCGAAAAGAAGGGCATAAGGTCGGCGTGATCCGACCGATCACCGTGTGGCCATTCCCGGAGAATGCTTTTCGAAAAGTCAATAAAAATGTAAAAGCATTTATTACAGTGGAATCCAATGCTACAGGACAAATGGTTGAGGATGTGGCGCTGATGGCAAAGAGAGTTGGATTTGGACATGTCCCGATCTTCTCAAATCCGCATGTATTTGGAGTCCCTTCGATCAAAACGATAAAAGAAGATTTCCGAAAAATCGTTTCGGGAGAAGTGAAGGAGGTTTACTAAGATGCCAAACGAAAGAATCGTTCCATACATTATAGACAGAGCGAATGGATTTTGCCCGGGCTGTGGACATGGAGTAGTGATCCGCCTGATCGCAGAAGTGCTTGAAGAATTAGGGCAGGATAAAAATATCATCTTTCCTATAGGCGTAGGATGCTCCTCTTTACTTGGAGGATTTTTGGAAACAGATAGATGGCATTGTCCGCATGGACGTGCAGCTGCGGTAGCTACAGCAATGAAAAGGGTAAATCCCGGTAATGTGATCATCTCATATCAGGGAGATGGAGATGCTTATTCGATCGGAATCGGAGAATCTACTTCGGCAGCATATCGAAATGAAAAATTTACAGTGATTGTGATCAATAATACCAACTATGGTATGACCGGTGGGCAGATGAGCAATACGACTATGCCCGGGCAGATAACATCTACAAGCCCTCTGGGAAGAGATTGTCAACTTACCGGTTTTCCGATCAAATTTCCGGAACTGGTCGCATCCAATTTTAATGCTGCTTATGTAGCGAGAGGCAGTGTGAGCAGTCCGAAACGTATCAATACCTTGAAAGGATATATAAAGAAAGCGATCCAGGTTCAGATGAACAACGAAGGATATTCCTTGGTAGAAGTGTTATCACCATGCCCTTCTAATTGGGGGATCAATGCGTACGATTCTATGCAGCGGATAGAAAATGAATTAATCCCATATTTTGAGCTTGGCGAATTTGTAAAGAGAAAAGGAGACTGAAATGAAAGAGATCGTTTTTGCCGGTTCAGGAGGACAAGGAGTTCTAACGGTGGGTCTCATTATATCCCAGATCGCATCTTTTAAAGGGATGTATGCCACTTGGATCCCACAGTACGGTTCTGCGATGAGAGGAGGAACTGCAAACTGTACTGTAAAATTTGGTGAAGAGTATATCTATAATCCGTCGCAGGAAGAACCGGATATTTTGCTCGCGATGAATACGCCATCTTTTGACAAGTTCTTGCCGATCGTCAAGACGGGCGGTACGGTAATATATAATTCGGATATGGTAGAATTAAGAGATGATGTGCGAAAAGATGTAAAATATATTGGAGTTCCATGTGTTTCAATGGCAAAGGAGATCGATCATGATCTGGGCGCGAATATTGTTATGGCAGGAGTGATCATCAAGGAGTCCGATTATTTTACGCAACAAGAAGGACTGGACGGGATGTTGGATATGTTTGAGAAAAAAGGAAAAAGCAAATATGCTTTGATCAATACAAAAGCATTTGATCTGGGGTATGGGTTTTGTTAGAACAGGGATAAATACTAAAGAAGTTGATGCCTTGATCTGATACTAAAACCTATTTGGATCTAAAGTATCGATCCGATCTCTATGCGTTATATTCCTAAATACTTGTTAGGTCGATCAGCTGATCGTATCAAAAAGGTGTGAAAATTTTTCTATGCTGTCTATCAGGTTTCAGTATGAGCTCCAAAAGTTAGATTTTTTGCGTAGCAGTTGTATGATTGCTACGCAATTTTTATGCAGTCGAAAGACGGGTACTGATAGCCGATAATACTACTATCCAATTAAGAATTCACATGCAACCAACTTCTATAAGTTATTTT
>JAUMYO010000125.1:0-1131 GCA_030528605.1 Peptostreptococcaceae bacterium
CCAGCAACAGATACAGCGGCATACCGAAGTATTCCTTTTGTGTTTTCAGTTTTTCCATCTTAAGTTAACCTCCATGATTTATCAAATATAGAAATATCGCGACCGACAGCAGATCCGCCGATCCGCCCGGACTGATATTTTGTTCGATGCATCGGACATCCATATCGCCAAGAGCCACAAACATCGCATCTTTGTCAAGTTGCAGGATCTCTGCGCTCCTTCGCTTTACTTCCGAAAGCGAACCCATCCCTCCGCGCGCGATCACATTCGTATCATCGTTCTTGCTCATGATCCGCATCAGTGCCCTGAGCAGATGCTCCTGCTCCATCGATCCGCGATCCTTCAGCAACTCATAAGCGATCCGTGCTGTCGGAAACCCCTTTTCGACTTCTCCTCGCACACCGCCCAGACCATATTCAAAATAAAAACGCTCCCCGGCTGTCATGCACTGTTTTTTTCGAGCCTTTTCCATATCTTGCGCCAAGAGCCCCGCCGATAAGATCCGTACTTCATCGATGACCCGGCGGATCAGCTCCGGATCCCCCGAAGATCCTCCCTCGGATCTTAGGATCGGCTCGCACTTGTTAAAAAGCTTGTTCGGCAGATCCGCAATGAGCTGCTCGGCATTTTTTCCTTCCGACTTTCGTACCGCCGACAAAAATTCTCTACAATCTTGCAGACGGTTCTCCCAAGTTCCCGAAGGAGCGACCGCCCCTTCAAAAAAAGTACCGAACTCCCTCTGCAAAACTCTGCCGACCGCGCAAAGGCAAAACGCCATCGAATAGAGGATCCCCTTGTGCGTGTTGATCCCCCTTGTCGCTTGAAACATCTCCTGCTCCGCCAAGATCCCCCGCTCCCGCAACAAGCGTTGCACCGCTCGCGGCTCAGCCGATACATGATCCGCGCCGATCCGCACGAAATCCGCAAAAGCAGCCTCCAATGCCTCACAGCTGTCGATAAAAGTGAAGATGTCCATATCCCGATGCGCACCGCAAGAGATGGGATCCACCAACCCCGGCTTCGGCAAAAGCAACGCCTCCTGCAACAAAGCCCGCTGCCCGAGAGAAGCGATATACGCTATCCATTTTTCGTCCATCGCCCCTCCTAAAACTACAATGATCATCAAGCCGT
>JAUMYO010000125.1:1231-2302 GCA_030528605.1 Peptostreptococcaceae bacterium
CTTACAAAGAATAAGGTTTCGCCTGACGAACTACGTCCAGAATGGTACCATCCCGATACTCGATCAGTGCCACCACTTTGTCTTCAAATTCCACATCATCCGGTTTGCCTGCGATCGCATATGCCCGATCTCTCATCTCTTCGATCGTCATAAGTGGCAGATCCGTCTGTTTGATCGCTTCGATCAGGTCCGTTCTCTTCGGATTGATCGCGATACCGATCTCCGTGATCAGAACATCCACGCTGTCGCCCGGTGTCGTGATCGTCGTGACCTTGTCCAGCACGGTCGGGATCCTTCCGCGAAGAAGAGGTGCTACGATGATCGTTACCTTCGCTCCGGCAGATGTGTCCGTATGACCGCCCGGAGCCCCTCGGACCACGCCGTCCGAACCGACCACGACATTGACATTGTAATCCACATCGACTTCGAGCGCGCCCAGCACGACAAAGTCCAATTTATTGACAAATGCGCCCTTGTTGAAAGGATTTGCATATTGCGATGTCGAGATCTCATAATGATTTCGATTCTTGTGTACCGAATCGACCGACTGCAAATCAAAATCCTGCGCATCCACGAGCACTCGGATATATCCTTGCTCCATCAGCTCCACCAATGGTCCGGTGATGCCACCGATCGCAAAAGACATCTTGATCTCTTTCTCGTCCATATAAGGTTTCATAAAACGAGTCGCCGCCAGCGATGCACCGCCCGCTCCCGTTTGGAAAGAGAATCCGTCTTTGAAATATGGGGTGCTTGCGATGAATTTTGCGGTCATCTCCGCCATGATGATCTCTTTTGGATCCTGTGTAAAACGGATCTCCTTGCTGGCGATCTTCTTCGGATCACCGATCTCATCCACGACGACGACATAGTCGACATCGACCGCCTCGATGCTTGGCGGGAAATTCGGGAAATCGACCAGACAGTCCGTGATGATCACGACCTTGTCCGCATATTTTGCATCCACCATCGCGTAAGAGAGTACACCGCAGTCCGACTTTCCGCCTTTTCCGCGCGCATTTCCGTATTCATCCGATGTCGGTGCTCCGATAAATGCCACATCGATATGCA
>JAUMYO010000031.1:0-17561 GCA_030528605.1 Peptostreptococcaceae bacterium
AAGCTATAAAAAATAAGATTTGTTATTAAGTGCCGGTTCTAAAGAATAATAGTATAAAATCTGACGATTGGAAGTCGGTATTTTTTTGTATTCCGATTTTTATTTTATTCTTGTTAATTCTGCCGGATCGTGCTATGATGAAGCTGATTAGTTCTGTTTTTTAGAACTAATAATATTTTTCTGAGGAATGGAGGGATATTATGATCGTAATGAATCTGGAATTAGATAATTTGATGGGCTTTGATGACTTTAAAATGAATTTCTCATATCCTAAGAAAATCGTCAACTCATCGATCCAAAATGAATTTTTGATCACAAAACCGAATTTTAGATATAAAAAAATAAATATTTTGATGGGAGCTAATGCTTCGGGAAAGACTTCCGTTGGGAAAGCCTTGATGATGATCTTCAATTTTATCCGAAAAGGCATAACACTAAGACTGGAAGAATCGATCAGAGAAAAAGACAAAGCTGCCCGGTTCTCTATTGACTTCTTATTAGATGAAAATGAATTATATCGAGTAGATTGGAGTCTTGCTCCGGAGCTGAAAACGGCAGATCAGACAAAAGGCAGCATATCGCATAGAAATGAAGGGATCGAGACAAAGTTATATTCTTGCAAAATATTAAAAAAAGATTCCTATGAATCTTGCCTGAAAAAATTGGAAGAGATCTTACCTGATGAGGAAGATCACTACAAGAAATTGAAGGAGATCCCTTCGTTTGGATGGCTGTTTACTTTTCCGGAAGACGATGCAAAAACAACTTTGCTGGATGATGGAAGCTTCTCCAATATAAAAATATTTGAACGCTTGATGCAAACATTGGACCCAAGCATAAAGAAGGTAGAAAAAAGCGAAGAAGTTGATAACACATATATTATCCGGGGAGAGAATGGGGACGTATTGATCCAGAATGGAGAGGTTGTAGATAAAAATATCCTGTCGAGCGGAACAAGGATGGGCATCGATATCGCTTATGTGTTAGATTCTTTATGTAAAAATAACCATGGCTTTTACTATTGTGATGAAAAGTTTTCTTTTATTCAAAGCGATGTGGAACGTGCGATCCTAAGTTTGATGATCAGTATGATAAAACCAAATGCGCAGTTGTTTTTTACATCTCATAATTTAGACCTTTTGGACCTGGGACTTCCGATCCACTCTTTTGAGTTTCTTCGTAAAAATACCAAAATCGAAGTCGTATATCCGGAAGCGACGATCCGCAAAAATGATGTTTCGCTTCGAAATGCTGTAGAAAATGATGTGTTCAATATTTCTCCGGATCTGAGTAAGCTGTTTGAATTGGAGGGTATCTGCGGATATGAGAACAAATGATATCATTGTTTATATCGTCGAAGGCGAGACTGAGCAGCAGATCATCAAAGCGATAAAAAATAAATATATCGTCGCAGGAAGGATCTATGTTCAGAATTTGACGCAAAGTGAGATCTCACAAACATTCATCAGAACGCTGAAACCGAAAACGAAAGTGGTGATCGTATTTGATACAGATGTGGAGAAAGATCATGCGGTCGATACTCTTCGGGATAATATCAAGAAGCTTCGCAAGTCATCGCAAGTAAAGCAGGTGATCTCTCTTCCCCAAATCAAAAACATTGAGGATGAGATCGTTTATAGCACGAAGGTGAAAACGATCAGAGATCTGATCAATTCGAAGTCAGAAAAAGACTTTAAGCGTGATCTGATAAACACACACGAAAGTCATATATTAAGTGCTTTGGAGAAAAAACATTTTGATATCGTCAAGTTTTGGAGTCGCGATCCTCAAAATTGTTATTGCGAATTTAAGAATGAATCGAAAAATGTAAAGATGAAGTAAACTAAAAAGAGTATAAAATTTTAAGACTAATGATCATTTGATTATCTAATCAAAAAAGCTGTTGCGGATCGCAGCAGCTTTTTATCTTATCTTTAATTATCTTATCTTAGTTCCGCAATCTATCCTCGATTCATTCGACATCTTTGCGTTCTTTAAACATTATCCTTCTATATCTTCCCATCTCCTACAGGTCGTCCTCGATAACGCTCGATTTGGAATATGCGGATGGTTTTGCTTCAAAGAAATCGGTCTTGATCGCATTCGGGTCGGAGTATTCCATGACCCATGCCATGGATTCCGGCTCTTTGTCGTAGCCATCATAGATCGGTGCGAATCCCAGCCCTTTGCAGCGCAGGTTGCCGAGATATTTGAGATAGTCTTCGACCATCGTCATCGTCAATCCTTTGATATTGTCACCGATCACATATTTTGCCCATTTGATCTCTTCTTCGACGCCTTGTTTGATCATTCCTCGGAATACATCGATATTCTCCTGGGTAAAGAGCTCCGGTTCTTCTTTTTTCAGTTCGAGTATGATCGAGCGGAACAACCAGAGATGTGTGTTCTCATCCCGGTTGATGTAGCGGATCTCCTGAACCGTTCCCGGCACTTTGCCGTTTCGACCGAGCGAGTAAAAGAACATAAAGCCGGAGTAGAAGTAGATCCCTTCCAAAATATAGTTCGCAACTGCCGTTTTGAGCAGATTGTATTTTGTGCGGTTGTAGTAGAAGTCGTTGTACTGGTCGCCGATGAATTTGTTACGCTCAAGAAGCAGCGGATCGTCCTTCCATTGGTACAGGATCTTGGTCCTTTCTTCCGGGGAGCAGATCGTGTCCAAAATATAGCCGTAGCTCTGGGAGTGGATCGCTTCCTGGTACGCCTGGATGGTCAGACAGAGGTTGACCTCATTTGCGGTGATGAATTCACCGATGTTCGGCAGGTTCGCAGTTTGGAGCGAGTCCAAAAAGATGAGGAAGGATAGGATCTTGTCGTATGCCGTCTTCTCCTCGGGCTCCAGATTGCGGTAGTCTTTGATATCCTGGGTGAGATTGATCTCTTCAGGGATCCAAAAGTTGTTCATCGCATGGCGATACCAATCGCTCACCCATGCGTATTTCATATTGTTGAAGTCGTTCAGATTGGTCGTGTTTCCGTTGATCATCCTTCTTTTGGAGAGCTCGATGTCTCCATGCTCATTGAACAATGCTTTTCTTTTTACTTCAGACATTTTTTCCTCCTATGCGCTGCAGCTTTCGCACTCTTCGATCTCGAGAGACTTGCTTCGTACATAATACAATGTTTTGACCTCATGCTCGCAGGCACTGATATATAAATTTAAGATCCGGCTCATGCTGAATTCAGTGGTGATATACAGGTTGACCGATTGCGATTGATCGATATGACGCTGGCGGATCGCTGCGGAGCGGATCACCCAGCTCTGATCGATCTCATGCGCGTTCTCATACAACCAGAAGGTTTCCGGTGTCAAACTCGGTGCGACACGAGGAACGATCTGACCTTTTTTCTCCTCCAGGAAGTAGCGCTTCATGACCGGGTCGATCGCGGCAGTCGTTCCTGCTATGATCGAAGTCGAACCTGTCGGAGCGATCGCCATCAGGTAGCCGTTTCTGAGACCGGTCTGCTTTACTTCTTTTTGAAGTTCGATCCAGCGCTCGGAAGTATAATTTCTCTTGGCAAAATAGTCGCCATTATCCCAGTCGGAGCCTTCGAAGTACGCATAAGAACCTTTTTCTCGGCTGATCTCGCTGCTTGCCTTGATCGCAAAATAGTTGATATCTTCGTAGAGTTCGTCGGCAAATTTGAGATGCTCTTCGCTTTGGAAAGAGATGCCGTTTTTCACCAAACTGTGGTGGTATCCGCTCGTTCCAAGACCGATCGCACGATATTTTTGGTTCGTGATCTCGGCATAAGGGACCGGATAGTAGTTGAGGTCGATGACATTGTCCAATGCGCGAACGACGGTCGACACGACTTCTTCAAGTTCTTTTTTGTCGTTGACTTCGATGTTTCCGAGTACGAGGGATGCGAGGTTGCAAACCACAAAATCGCCCGGCTCGGTCTTTTCCACCACGATCTCTTCGCCATCTACTCGAACGATCTCACGGGAGATGGACTCGATCGGACGCATATTCTGTGCGATCTCGGTGCAGAGATTGGACGAATAGATCATGCCCTTGTGCGGATTCGGGTTGTATCGGTTGATCACATCGCGGTTGAAGATGAACGGAGTACCGGTCTCAACCGCCGACTTGATGATCAGACGCACCATATCCTTGACGCTCATCACACGCTTGTCGAGCTTCGGATCGTTGACGCAGTCGAGATATTTTTCAAGCCATTGATCGCCATAAAAGTCCTCGAGCGCATAACCTTTGACGGAACGCACCTCATGCGGACAGAACATATACCAATTCGTGTTGATGTCTTCCTTCGCAAGTTTCCAGAAATAGTCCGGGAAACAGACGGCAGGGAAGATATCATGCGCTTTCATCCGATCGTCGCCGTTGTTTGTTTTAAGCTGCAAAAACTCGGGGATATCCTTGTGCCAAATGTCGAGATAGACTGCACAAGCACCCTGCCTTACGCCCAGTTGATCGACTGCCACCGCCGTATCGTTCGCCAGTTTGATCCAGCGGATGACACCGCCTGCCACGCCTTTGAAGCCGCGGATGTCCGAACCCATCGCTCGTACTTTTCCGAAGTACAGACCCATTCCTCCGCCGTGCTTTGACACTTGCGAGAAATTCGTGATCGATCGATAGATCCCGTCCAGACTGTCCGGCACGGTGTCGATGAAGCAGGATGAAAGCTGATGGAAAGGCTTTCGTGCGTTGGACATCGTCGGTGTCGCCATCGTGACCTTGAGCGTACTCAAAATATCGTAGATCTTTTTTGCCCAGTGGATCCTGTTTTCTTTTTCCGGGATCGCCAAGTGCATCGCGATACCCATAAACATCTCCTGGACGGATTCCAGGATCTTGCCGTCATTGTCTTTGATCAGATAACGCTTCATCACGAGGTCCAATCCGCTGTAATTGAACAGATGATCGCGCTGCGGATCGAGATATTTTTCCAATTCGTCGATATCCTCATCCGAATAGCTCTCCAGCATATATTCGCCATACAGTCCGAACTTCGTCAGATAATGCAGTTTTTGGCGGAAAGAGAAAATATCGAGCTTGTTCATCTCGAGCCGGATCTTCTGACGGATCTGAAGCGAAAGGAATCTTGCCGCGATGAACTCCCATTTTGGAGCTTCCTTGCTCGTCAGTTCGCTCGATGCTTTGATCAAAAGAGCCAGACATTCGCTCTCGTTCATGCTCTCTTTGGCAAAGGACAAGAACTTGCTGTAGAGAAAAGACAGGTTATAGGCATCCTCTTTGAACTCCGATTGGATACTTTTCATCTCGGTCAAGATCTCGGTGTCTTGAAAATACTGTCCGAAATCTTCCAGCGTCTTTCGCATCGTATGATGGCTCGCCCGATACAAAATATATGATTTTACAACAGCATAATAATTGTTCTCGATCAATGCGATCTCAACAAAATCCTGCACTTCCTCTACAGAAACGATATGTTCCTTCGGGAATTGTGTCTGTACCTTTTGCTCGACATCTTTTGCCATCTGTCGGATCTTCTCCTGATCGATCGGCATCCCGACGCTGACAAATGCTTTTTCCATCGCGACTTCGATCTTTCGGATATCGAAATCTTTCTCTTCTCCGTTTCTTTTGATAATTTTCACTGATATTCTCCTACGTTTTAATATTCCGCCGACCACGGTCCGATCGTCCCTCATCGGGCAGCGAAGCGATCGACACATTCTTTTTATCCGGCGATCACCCTGTACTCTCACCAAAGATCGTGATCGCACTCGCTCTGCCGACCCCAAAAAATAAAAACTTTTCGGTTGATCAAGATCCGGCTCTGTAAGCCTATATTTTGTGTCCGTATTTTGCTTCAGCTAATAATATACCATAGATATGGTATGATGGGTAGTAAAATTTCGCCCGCCAACTTTTTATTGTCCAAAAAAACAAAGATCTTGGCTCTTATCTTTTGGACAGGAGCCAAGATCGTATCACCGGCGTGTAGAACGATGCTTAGCGAAGATATTGACCCAGCATCGCTTCTGCACATTCTTGTGTCTGTGTGATGATGAGCCGCTAGATGGTCATGCTTTTTCATCGATCACCTCCCGTATGGATGTGTATTTTTTCTTGGCAAAAAGATGGTCCAGATCATCTTCGCATCCAAGAGCAAAAGCGATCTTTATCAGAGAGGACAATGATATTTCCCCGATGCTCTCGAATCGTTTCAAAGAACCGAGGCTAACGTCTGACCGAGCGCTCAACTCGGCTTGAGATAATTTTTTCTCCTTTCTTCGTGCTCTCATTCTGTTCGCTATATCCTTGTTGAGATCCGCCGGAGATCTTAATAAATTAAAATTGTTCATAGCTAATATTTTATCTCATTTCGATTTTTTTTGCAAGAAATAGCTAATATATTATTCGTAATTTGGTTGTGTCTGGGTGATGATCCTTGCATACAAAAACCCCTTTCACCGTCGGATGAAAGGGGTCGGTTTAGATATATTAAGATCGTCTAAAGATCAAGGACTATCCTTCAAAGCTGAATCCGTAGTTGAATGCTTCGATATTCATTTCTTTGAATTTTGGAGGAACATTGTTCCGGATGGATTCATACCAGACCTCTTTCGGGATGTCCATGTGTTTTGCCGCCGCGCCGAGCATGATGATATTCGTTACTGCGGTATTGCCGAGTGTTTTTGCCTGCTCGGTCGCTTTGATCTTTGTAACGGTGCTGTTTTTTTGCAGCTCTTCGATGATATCGCTCGCGTATTCGGTCTGTCCCTGCTGCACAAGCGCCGGTGCGATCTCATAGTCGTTGACGATCGCGATCGAACCTTTCTTCATCATCTGTCGCCATCTTCTGCCTTCCAGCTGTTCAAATGCGATGAGGATATCTCCTTCGCCCGGTGCGATGTTCGGAGAGTGGATCTTTTCGCCCATTCGCACGGAGCCCCAGATCTTTCCGCCACGCTGAGAAAGTCCGATCACATCATTTGTTTTTACATCGAAACCTGCCAAAAATGCGGCTTCTGCCATGATCTGTGTCGTCAATACCAAACCCTGACCGCCGACACCTGCTATGATGATATTTTTTTCTTGCATAACTAACCTCTCTTTCCGGATTTCTTTGGAGCTTCGCCGGTCACGCTGTTTTTGATCGCGCCGACCGGGCAGACCTGTGCACAGATCGAACATCCTACGCATTGGCTCGGATCGATGGATGATTTCATCTTTTCGATCCCCTCGTATTTTTTCATACGAAGCGGAGGACAAGCTGTTTTGATACAAGTCTTACATCCGATACAGATCTCAGGATCTACATAGTAATGAGGCTCTTTGATCTTGTATTTCAACGCACAAGGTCGAGAGGTGATCACGATGGAGATATTCGGTCTTGCGATCGCTGCATTGATCTCCTGTTTTGCAAGCTCGTAGTCGAATTGGTCGATGCGCACGACATCTTCAAAGCCCATGACTTTGAGCGTTTCGTCGATGCTGACATCCTGACCTGCGCCGTCCTTTTTGTTGGAAGCCGCTGTCGGTTGTCCACCGGTCATCGCAGTCGTCGAGTTGTCGAGAACGAGAATGGTGATGTTCTCATCGCCTTTCATCTGATATCGAAGATTTGCAAAACCTGCCAATCCGCTGTGGAAGAAGGTTCCGTCTCCGATCACGCTCACGATCGGACGGTCGTCACCTTTTTGATCCATCGCGATACGCATTCCTTTGATCATGCCCAGCGATGCACCCATACTGATATTCGTCTTGATCACATCAAACGGATAGAGAAGACCCATCGTATAGCAGCCGATGTCTCCGAGAACGAGAACTTTGGATTTTTTCAAAATATCGAAAACCGGACGGTGTGGGCAGCCGGCGCAGAACAAAGGTCCTCGTCCGGTCGTATCGTCGCTTTTGATATCTTCGAAATGACGTTCTTTGATCACTCCGGCGTCATTGAGCCCTTTTTCGATCGTTTCCGTATTCAATTCTCCGGTGAAAGAGAAATATTTTTTGCCTTCACATGCGATGCCGTGCAAAATCAGCTCCTCTTCGATGAAAGGCATCATCTCTTCGATCACGATCACGCGGCTGTATTTTTTTGTCAGCTGTCGGATCTTTTCGATCGGAAGCGGATATACCATACCCAGTTTCAGCACGGACAATTTTTCCGAAAGCCTCGAGTTCACTTCCATAAAGTTTTCATATACGATACCCGAAGTGATGATCAATGTCTCGCCCGATCCTTCGGTGAGGAAATTGATCTTGGCATCATCCGCCCATTTGGACAAAGTGGCGATACGATCCTTCATGTCATATTGCGCCTGGAAAGTATATGGCGGAAGCATACAATATTTTGCCGGATCCGGCTCAAAAGCTTTGCTCTCGACCTCGACACGATCCTCCATCTCCACGACGGAGCGTGAATGACAAAGGCGCGAAGTGATACGAAGCATCATCGGCATCTGATACTGCTCGCTCAGCTCGAGACTCAATTTGGTAAAATCTTTCGCCTCGTGAGAGTTTGACGGATCGAGAACACCCATATTCGCAAATTTTCCAAGGATACGGTTGTCCTGCTCGTTCTGAGAGCTCGCCATCCCGGGGTCATCACCCGTGATCAGCAGAAAACCGCCGTTGATCTTAGTTTGAGTAAAAGTCATGAGCGGGTCCATTGCAATATTTACGCCGACATGTTTCATCGATACCATCGAGCGTACACCGCCCATCGAAGAGCCGATCGCCACTTCCAAAGCGACCTTTTCATTGGTAGAGAACTCCGAGTAGATCTCGCTGTACGGTCTGAGATTGTCCAGTATCTCGACCGTCGGAGAGCCCGGATAGCTCGCAGCCACCTTTCCGCCCGCCTCATAAAATCCTCTGGCGATCGCCATATTGCCGGACATTATCATTCGTTTGTTTTCCATAGGATCCTCCTAACATAACCAGTCTATTTCCTGCGGTTGCAAAAAATACCCGGTTTTTATATTGCCAAAATCGGATGCCGATCCGCTCGGGATCCGCAACGATCTAAAAAATAATGAACAAAGAACCGATGAGATCCCTCGATTTTTTTGAAAGCCGCAAAAAAATTTTCATCTCGCTCGGATATCAATCGTAACAAAAAAGTGCAATTTTATCAAGAGAAAAAACGGATCCGGTCGTGTTTGATACGGATACTCGTTTGAAACAACAGGTCATATGTCCTGTATCGTGATAAAATTTGTCCCAGAGATCCTATCCTGCGAGGATCCCTCAGATCAAGTGCTTCCAAACATTTTCAGATCGCTGTAGCCTGTAAGAGAAATGCCTGCAAGATCCGGAGCTTTTCCCGAAAATACGGTTTCCCATAAAAAAACTGACCCTGTAAAAAACCGAGGTCAGTGGATAATGATCTTGTTTAGAGTCCGAGCAAGACGCTTGCCAGCTGAAAATATACCACCAATGCGACCGCATCGACGATGGTCGTGATCAGAGGGCTTGCCATCACCGCCGGGTCAACTTTTACGATCTTAGCGATGATCGGCAGTGCCGAACCGACCGCTTTGGCGAGAACGACGGTCAAAAAGAGCGTCAGGGTCACGGTGAGTGCGATCGCATGAGGGACTTTCTCAAACAAAAGCAATCTTCCGAAATTCAGCAAAGCCAGGCATCCTCCGACGATAAAAGAAATGGTGATTTCTTTGCGGATGACTTTGAGCACATCCTTCGGTGTGATGTCGCCCAGCGCCAACGATCGAATCACCATCGTAGAAGATTGGGAACCGGCATTTCCTCCGGTATCCATCAGCATCGGGATAAAAGCTGCCAGGATCACGACGGACTGCAACACTTCTTCGTATCGCTGGATGATCCGTCCGGTAAAAGTTGCCGAGATCATCAACACCATCAGCCACAGGATCCGCTGTCTTGCCATCGAGAAAACACTGGAGTCCAGATAGCTTTCTTCAGAAGGTGCGATCCCCGCCATCTTGTGAAAGTCCTCCGTATTCTCCTGATCGACAACGTCCATGATATCGTCAAAAGTGATGATCCCAAGCAATCTTCCTTCCGTATCCAGTACCGGGATCGCAGAGAGGTCAAATTTTTTGAAAGCCATCGCGACTTCTTCCTGATCCTCTGTTGCATGCACAGAGATATAATTTGTCGTCATAATATCATCGACGATCACTTCATCCGCGCTCGTGATCAGTGTACGCAGAGAAACGATCCCCTCCAGATGCCGCTCCTTATCGGTAACATAACAAGTATTGATGGTCTCTTTATCGATCCCTGTCTTTCGGATTCGCCGGATCGCTTCTTCGACCGTCATACTCTTCTTCAGATCGACATATTCGATCGTCATGATACTTCCGGCAGAATGATCCGGATAATTCAAGAACTGATTGATCAGCGGTCTTTCCTCGACCTTCGTATTCTTCAGGATCTTTTTTACGACATTGGCAGGCATCTCCTCGATGATATCGATCATATCATCAAAATAAAGGTCTTCGATAATGCTCGCCATCTCCACATCGGTGATCGTATTGATAATATTTTCCTGTTGCTCGGAGCTCAGATAAGCAAAAACATCCGCCGCCTCATCTTTTGGCAAAAGACGAAATACGACGATGACATCCGCTCCCTCCAGCTCGTCGATGAGCTCGGAGATCTCGACTGTATTCAGGTCATTGAGCAACTTTCGGATATGGTGATAATTCTTTTCTTGGATGTACTGCTTGATATCTAGTGTCACTACGCCTCCTTCCGGGCGACTTTGCCGCCCTGTTCCATTGATTTATTTTTGTAGATCGATACGACCGCTTGGGCGACCCGTCCAAGATATTCACCTCCTTAATCTTTTATAGAATTAATCCTCTCTCAGTCTAGCAAAAATAAGTGCGGATGTCAAACAAAAGCTAGCCTTCGGACCTTTGCGCCGGGCAAAGATCTTTGCCTCAAAGAACAAAGATCTCCTAAATCCTCCGCTCAAAAAATCCGGACTCGTAGCTGCTTATTGATAAGCGTTATTTATAAATACGATAAATATATTTTATAAGAAGTGCGATGGTTATTTGTGGCTGACTCTTGGTATAATAAGGGAAGCAAATAAATTTTTTTATATAGAACAGGAGTTACTATGTTGATCGATATGCACCTTCATCAGGATCGCCACTCCTTTGACAGCCATGTCAGTTTGGAAGAGATCATTGAGGAGGCAAAAAACAAAGGCTTGGACGGGATCTGTATCACCGACCATGATGACCTGGGACTGCGTGAGATCGTAGAAGATTTCTACACCGAGGATCTCAAGATCTTCGTCGGCGTCGAGATCCTGACCACACAGGGAGATATCCTGGTCATCGGACTGGACAAAGTGCCGGAGAAGATGCTGACACCGAGTGAACTGCTCAAACTCGTTCATGAGCAGGGAGCGGTAGCGATATCCGCACATCCTTATCGCAAAAACAATCGGGGATTGGGCGACAATATCTTTTCCCACCATGTGAATTCCGAATTACCGCTCACCGGAGTCGAAGTACTCAACGGCAGTACGCCGGAATACCTCAATATTCAGGCGGGGGAGACCGCTTTTGAGTCGGGGCTTGCGATGACCGCAGGATCCGATGCTCATTTTCAAGAAAGAGTCGGGCTGATGGCGACCTACTTCCCAAATGAGATCCACACCGAGCAGGAGCTGATCGAAGCGATCAAAAACAGAGAGTGCCGACCGATGTACTACGAGAATGGAGAATATCATTTCTTTGAATGGGATAAGCGAGAACAGACCGCTTAAAAACTTATAACTTGAATAAAAAGTGATCAAGGAGTTGTCCGCTTATGCAGGGCAACTTTTTTGCTTTTCTTCGGAGTACCAAGTTATTGTTACGATCAAAGATCTATGATATAATTTGTTAGAAAAATGAAATTAAAAGAGGGTTTTGATCGATCGGAAAAATGCTTCTCATCGCAACTAAGATTAAACGATCCGGCAGGATATGTTACTGTTGCCTGCTCAACAGATCCTTCATAAAATATACATCCTTGAGACAAATTTTGTCGTGGTGTGAGGAAATCCTGATATTTCAGATCAGATCGTGATAGGCGAAAACAAAAACTACATATTAAAATCAAGGTCCATTCTTTTCAGAATAGGGACAGCTAAGCGGACTTAAAAAGCATTTGTTTTGATAGTCTGTTTTTTTGTATCCATTTTGCATCAGAAAGCGGATCGATGCGGACTATATCCTCTCAACTTATGATCATGTGATTACAGCAGTAAATTTGATTAAAGGAGGAAGCAAAGATGAAAAATAAAGAAGAATTATTACAAATGATGGTTGATTATTCGGTAATTGGTGCAGAGGCGATCGATAAGATGAGTTTCTGAGATTTATGGGGATCAATCCTTTGAATTTTTGGGCAAAAACTTTGTGAAGAGCAGGCGATGGCAGCCTATAGCCAAGAAAATACTATGAACCGGAACCGATCGGTCAACGAAAAAAACGAAGAACTCCAAAGGATATATGAGCAGTTCCGGATGGAGGTATAACAAAACCCGAGCAGAAATAATTGACGAAAAATTATTCATCCGATACAATCAGAAGAAGGAGGGGTGATGAGTGCCCATCCTCGGATGAACAAAGAAAAGAGAGGGGAATAAATTGGGAAGAGACGACCGAACAAAAGAACAGAACGAACTGCAAAGAAAGCAGGAACAAGCGCAAAATGACCGGAGGCAAGAGGCGATGCAAAAGCAACATTTGCCGGAAGAAATGGTCTTAGGCGCTTTTTGTGTGGACGAAAAGGCAGCGGATCATGAGACGGGAGATCCGACAGACACGGATCCGTATGAGATCTGCGAAGATACGGGGATGTATTCCTTTATCAGTCTGGCAAGATTTCACGGCATTGCCATTGAACCGCAACAGGCGGCACATCTGTTGGCATTACATAAAGAATATGACGGCGGAAGATATCCTGATCCTTGCCAAAAAGATCGATCTCAAGGCGAAGATCGCTACTTTGGAGACCAAGTATATCAAGCAGCTACCGATGCCATCCATTATCGAGATGAAGAATGGCGATTTTTGTATCCTGGCACATATCGACGAAAAGAATGCGCTGATCCTACGAAAGAGCGACCAAGCACCCGTTGCCATACCGACCGCCGAATTTGAGACCATTTGGAGCGGAAAGATCATCCTGATCGCACAGAAATTTTGGAAAGACAAAAACAGAGCATTCGGTTTTCGATGGTTCATTCCGGATATCATCAAGTACAAAAAGCCGCTGATCGAAGTGCTCGTTGCCGCATTGACGATCCAGATCCTAGGGCTTTTCTCTCCGATCATCACCCAAGTCGTTATTGATAAGGTGCTCACGCATCATAGCTTTACGACCCTTAATGTTATGTCTGCCGGGCTTTTTATTATCGTGATCTTTGAAACTGTGATGGGCATCGCACGCAACTATCTTTTCACCCACACGACCAGTCGCATTGATGTCATGCTCGGTGCAAGACTGTTTGACCATCTATTTTCACTACCTTTCACGTATTTTGAGACCAGGCGGGTCGGCGATACGATCGCTCGTGTTCGTGAACTCGAGAACATCCGGCAATTCCTCACCGGCACCCCGCTTACCATCGTGCTGGACGTGGCATTTGTCATCGTATATATTGCCGTGATGTTCATCTACAGCAGATCGCTGACCATGCTCGTCTTGTTCTCGCTGCCGATCTTTGCGCTTCTTTCCTTGATCGTAACACCGCTTTTTAAGGAAAGGCTGGACGAAAAGTTCAACTGCGGAGCGGAACAAAACTCCTATCTAGTGGAGTCCGTCACCGGTGTCCAAACCGTAAAATCTTTTGCGCTCGAGCCGCAGATCCGGAAAAAGTGGGAAGGCATTTTATCCAACTATGTTCGAGCAAGCTTCAAAACTTCCATCCTGGCAGGTACCGCAGGAAACATCGGACAATTTATACAAAAAACTTTTGATATCCTGATCCTGTGGATGGGAGCACATCTCGTCATCTCCGGTCAGATGTCCGTCGGACAACTGGTCGCTTTTCGCATGCTCTCCGGACGAGTCAGCGGACCCGTGCTTCGTATGGTCCAAATGTGGCAGGACTTCCAACAAGCGGCACTCTCCGTGCGAAGGCTGGGCGACATCTTCAACACATGTCCCGATCCGACTTGGCTGAGAAGACAAATTGGCGTGGTATTACAAGAAAACTTCCTCTTCAATGCCAGCGTAAGAGACAATATCTGCATCCACAAACCGACCGCCTCCATGGACGAGATCATCCGTGTGGCAAAGATCGCCGGTGCGCATGAGTTCATATTGGAGCTGTCCGAAGGCTACAACACGATGGTCGGCGAAAAAGGCACCGGATTATCCGGCGGACAGAAACAGCGGATCGCGATCGCACGGGCACTGCTCCATGATCCGCGGATCCTGATCTTTGATGAAGCGACCTCCGCACTGGACTACGAATCCGAAAGTATCATCCAAAAGAATCTCAAAGAGATTTGCCGCGGAAGGACCGTTATGATCATTGCTCATCGACTATCCACCCTCAAAGATGCCGACCTCATCATGGCGATCGATCGGGGAGAAGTCGTCGAATTCGGAACAAGAGCAGAGCTCATCGCCAACCGAGGACTGTTCTACTACCTAAATGCACAACAGGAGAGTGGAGAACCATGCTAGATCAAAAAAACACAAATACAAATACCGCAGAGGAAGAGATCATCCGAGGGTCCGACCCGTTTGTTTCGGGGCAAGAAGGAGATCCCCAAGAAGCCAAAGAGAGCTCCGGCAATAAAAAGCGTCATCTCAAAGAAAGAATCACCTCCGGACTTTTGAAAACAAAACAGCTGGGGGTCGAAAAATACAGAAAACAACAGGAAAAACTGAGAGCTTTTGAAGCCGAACGATTATCCAACGAATTTCTACCGGCGGCACTTGAGATCGCCGAAACACCGGCTTCACCGCTAGGGCGTTTTGTTATCCGAGGGATCTTTGTCATTCTGATCACCGCCATCTTGTGGTCAACGCTTGGCAAAGTCGATGAGGTAGCCGTTGCTCGAGGAAAGATCGCACCCGATGGAAGGATCAAAGTGGTACAACCCATCGAAGAAGGGATCATCACCGCCATCCATATCGAAGAAGGGCAAAAAGTGACCCAAGGGCAGCTGCTGATCGAGCTCGACTCATCCATCAAACAAGTCGATATGGAAGGGCTGACAAAGACCAAAGAAGCCACCGAGACCGAGATCAAACTGCTCAATATGATCTTGGATGGAGAAAATATCGAAGAGAAGATCAAGGAATACAAGCTCGATCTCGAAACGCAGAACAATCTCATATTGCTTGCAAAATACAGAGACTCCGACTTTGAAGGACAGCGCAATATTTTGGAACTTGTCAGCGCACAGGGAAAACAGCAGGTCAGCATCCGAGAGTCCGAACTCGTACGGATGCAAAATGAACTCACCATGCTCCAAAAGAGAGAAGAGAGCTTGAGGATCCTTGCCCATTCCAAAGGAGAGGTCGAGATCGCCCTCGATGCGGCAAAAAAACAAGTGGAAGAGCTGACCCGAGAAGAAAACACCGCCAAACAGCTTTATGAAGCCGGCGGACTTTCAAAAAACGAATGGCAACAAGTCAGGCACCGATTGGAACTCGCACAAAATCTCTATGAAGCCGAAGGTTCCAAAGCCGAGCTTGAAAAAATAAATCGGAAGCTCAACTGGGAAAACGCGAAGGCGGAAATACAGGATAAACAAAATGAGATCCATCTCCAAGAGATCCGCATCCAGCAGGAACGGACCAAATATGACGAATCCGTCTCCAATCTGGATAACTTGAGCATCAAAAAAAATGAAACGATCTTAGATCTGTTGGTACAGAAAGAAAAATTCTTGCTTGACATCGAGAATCAGATCGCCAAGATCAACAAAAGCATCGAGCTTTCCTCCCTGCGATCCCCGATCGGGGGAACCGTTCACGGACTTGCCGCCAACACCGTCGGCGGAGTCGTCACCTTGGCACAGCCCATCATGACCATCGTACCCGACGGAACACCGCTCCTTGTCGAAGCATCTCTGCAAAACAAAGATGTCGGATTTGTTCATGTCGGGCAAGAAGTCGAAGTCAAAGTCGATGCCTTTCCATACCAACGCTACGGTATGGTCCGAGGTATCGTGCAGTCGGTCAGCCCCGATGCTTTTGAAGATGAAAAACTCGGACTGGTCTATCGTGTCAAAGTATCGATGGAACATCCCGAAGTTATCGTGGACGGACAAAAACAGCGACTCAGCGCCGGAATGTCCGTCTCCGCTGAGATCACGACCGATCGTAGACGGATCATCAGCTTTTTCCTCGAGCCTTTTGTCAAAAATATAAAAGAAAGCGTGACCCTAAGATAGAAGAGAGGATAGAGATCCATAAAAACAGGGAAATCGGATCGCAGTATAATACTTGAAAATGGTAATAACAAAATGAAAAATAATTTGATACTAAAACCCATAGAGAGAATATATGTGTCATTTTTTCTCGGATGGTGTGAGAAATGATCTATGAATTGTCCCAATAATCAAGTACCACTTTATGAGATCGGAGCTATCATGGCATCAAATGGGTTTTAGTATGAACGATGTAAGGAGGGAGATCATTAGTGTTTAATTTTTTGAAAATAGTCGGACTTGTAATAGGTGTGACGACTTTAATATTTATACTATCGAGGTGTACAATGAAAGAATATGTAAAAGAATATACGATGGAAGAAAAAAAGGAAATGGTGTTAAACTACATGCAGGAAAAATATGGCGAGGAATTCGTCGGAAAAGCCTACAATCGTGCAGAGATCATGAAGCCCTATGATGTATTCTACGTATATCCTAAAGAAAAAGGCGAGAAAAGCTGGATAAAAGTAATTGGAGATTATGAAGAAGGGGAATATGTACTGATCGACGGCTACTTCAATCAACTGATCGAAGAGCGTTATACGGAATATATGGATAACTTGTTTGACAAGGTATTTGACAAATATTACTTCACTGTAAGAATTGATCGGGACAAAGCCTATTCATCACAATTGCATAAGGATATACCGATCGAAGAGATCGCAAAAAATATGAAAGGCGGAGCACATTTTAGTCCGTACACTAAAATTTCAATTCCGGTATCTGAATTGCAATCTGTTTCAGATACCGGAATGTGGGAGATCGGAAATAAACTGGGAGAAATATGCTTAGAAAAAAATCTATACTTTGATTTAGATCTAATGGTTGTAAAAGATGAAAAGTTTGAAGAATATGTCCAGCATGAAGGAAATGTAATGCATGGGATCTTAAGAGATGACTATACCAGAGATTTGGACAAATACTATGAGCTTGAGCAAGAAAGAAGAGAAGAATATTTTGCCTACTTAGACGAAGAGGGTAAACCTTGGTATAATATTGGAACAGTAATAACCAATGATAAGGGTGAAATATCGAATATACTAAAACTGTATGTAAATAAAATAAAAGTGAAAGGGAGGAATATGAATGAGTAAGCCATGTACATAGTGAAGAGATATCGCAGATCACGATGAGATGATAAAAATTTCCCAGT
>JAUMYO010000031.1:17661-22111 GCA_030528605.1 Peptostreptococcaceae bacterium
TGTACATAGTGAAGAGATATCGCAGATCACGATGAGATGATAAAAATTTCCCAGTCAATTATAGTAGAAAGTGGTATAATTATTGGAGGAGGTGATTTTGGAAATTGCGACACAAAAGAAGGACAAAGTGGAAAATCATTTGAACGATGTAGGGAGGGAGATCATTAGTGTTTAATTTTTTGAAAATAGTCGGACTTGTAATAGGTGTGACGACTTTAATATTTATACTATCGAGGTGTACAATGAAAGAATATGTAAAAGAATATACGATGGAAGAAAAAAAGGAAATGGTGTTAAACTACATGCAGGAAAAATATGGCGAGGAATTCGTCGGAAAAGCCTACAATCGTGCAGAGATCATGAAGCCCTATGATGTATTCTACGTATATCCCAAAGAAAAAGGCGAGAAAAGCTGGATAAAAGTAGTCGGAGATTATGAAGAAGGAAAGTATGTACTGATCGACGGCTACTTCAATCAACTGATCGAAGAACGTTACAAGGAATATATGGATAATTTGTTTGACAAGGTATTTGACAAATACTACTTCACAACAGAGATCGATCGGGATAAAGCCTATTCACCACAATTGCATAAGGATATACCGATCGAAGAGATCGCAAATAATATGGGAGATGGAGCTCTGTTTAGACCTTATATTGATCTTTCGATCCCATCATCTGAATTACAAGCTGTTTCAGATACCGGAATGTGGGAGATCGGAAATAAGTTAGGAGGTCTTTTTTTAGCTAAAAAACTATTCCTGTCGATCGATCTGATGGTTGTAAAGGATGAAAAGTTTGAGGAATATGTTCAGCATGAAGGGGATGTAATGCATGGGATCTCAAGGGATGACTATACCAGAGATCTGGACAAATATTATGAACTTGAGCAGGAGAGAAGAGAAGAATACTTTGCCTACTTAGACGAAGAGGGTAAGCCTTGGTATAGAATAGGAACGGCAATTACCGATGAAAAAGGTGAAATATCAAATATACTAAAATTGTTTGTAAATAATGTAAAAGTGAAAGAGAGGGATATGAATGAGTAAGCTAAGCCATGAACAAGCTATTTTGCTAGATACGTTTATCTATTTGAGATACCCTAATACAAAAAAACATCAGACGATAGGAGATGCAATTCGATACTTTGAAACGGAAGATTGGATAAAGATTGATGGAAACAAAGATAAAAAAACAGGGCAATATCCGGCACAATTAACTCGCGAACAGTGGATCGATACGCTAAATCTTATCAAAAAAGATGAATATTTGATGAATATGACCATAAAGCATGTCGAAGACAGGAGCTTTAAGCCGGATGGAAGTATGGGATCGGGATTAAAGGCAATGGTGCTGAAAGATCGTGAGGGAAAGTCGATCATAGCTTTTCGAGGGACAGCGAATGATGGAGAGTGGATGGATAACGGCAGCGGAATGTATCTATCCGATACGGAATCTCAGAAAGAAACGATGACGTTTTTTAATGACATGGTCAGAAGGTATGATCTGGATAAAGTGACGCTTACCGGACATTCCAAGGGTGGCAATCGGGCACAGTATGTCGCCTTATTAAGCGATAAGGTAGACAGGGCAATTGCGATCGATGGACCGGGTTTTTCGGATGAGTTCTTTTCAAAATATCCGCGGGAGATATCGGAAAACGGACATAAGATCACGGTAATATCCAATGCTTATGATTATGTAAACTGTATTATGAATCCGATCCCGGGTGCGCAAAGAATTTATGTTCAAAGTGCGATAAAATATCCGCTGAGAGATATGATGCTTTATCATGCGCCCAATAATCTTTTGAACAAAGATGGAAAACTGATGAAAGAAGTGAATGCCAGCCTCATTACAAATCTGGTATTTGAATTTTCTATTTTTGCAGACAAGAATTTGACCAGGACGGAGCAAAAAATCGTAGCAGACGGGATAATGTCTCGTTTGCTTTCGGACAAAACGCTTTCTACAAGTACCTTTGGGGATGCCTTGAGAGTGGAAAATGTGGATGATTATACAAGATTCAAATTCCAGGAGTTCACGGGTTATCTGCACAATAAGTACGGGGACGATCTGGAGGACATGCACAATGCTGTCGGAAATTTTATTTCATCCGGTATTGAGAACTATAGGAATAGCTGTGTTCAGTTTAAGAATGACATCAATGAATTGGTCAAAGGAGTTCTGAGCATAGGTGAGAATATCCATGTGGACTCTCCGGAGGGAGGGGTGTACTTATTGCCGGATCCGTTGCACCCGGGAAAATTCATCACAACGGAATCCAGGGTGATGGATGTGATTGTTAAGAATTTTAATGTCGCACAAGAGGTGGTAAATCGTTTTTCAAAGATCACATCCGATTTTTCGGTCAAGATGCTGTCAAATGCTGAGCGATTATTTTTAGATCAAATTGCCGATGTGTTCAAGCTCGGAAAAGAGATCGTACTGAATACGGAAGATATCTTGAGTCAATTGGGAAAAGACATATTCCAAGTTATTCAAAAAGGAGTATATTTGCAAGCAGGATTGACAGAACTTTTGGTTGCCGTTGCGAAGGAAATTCCAAAAAGTCTGGTGGCTTTTATATCAAAAGCTCCATTCATAGGTCAGTATATACCTGCCATAGGTTTAGAGATCATAGAGAAGCTTCCTGCAATTGGATACAACAGTCGAAGGGCAATGGCATCCATGTTGGACGCTTTTAAGATCTCTTGGAAAAAATGGGGTCAATGGATCGAAGGTATGGAAGAAAAGTTCGGCATAGACGAACTGAAGGGATTCGGTCTGTTAGGCGAGCTCTTGGCTCAGGCTCTTGCACCGCCTAGGAGGATCGATCCGCTTGTCATTGATATCGATGGTGATGGCATCAAGACGATCGGTGTTGAAAATGGGGTATATTTCGATCTGAATAATAACGGATTTGCAGAAAAAACCGCTTGGTTTTCCTCTGAAGAAGGGATCCTTGTTTTAGACAAAAATCAAAACGGGATCATTGATAACGGGAACGAACTTTTTGGAGATCAGACTGTTTTGGCGAATGGAAACTTAGCTGAAGGGGGTTTTTTGGCACTTGGAGAATATGATCGAAACAAAGATAACAAGATCGATCATAATGATGATATTTTTTCAAAAATCAAAGTGTGGAGAGATCTGAATCAAGATGGTCACTCGGACTCGAATGAGCTTTTTAGTTTGGATGAGCTGAATATCTTGGAGATAGATCTTAAGAACAGAGCGGTCGGACAAGAAGATGAAAATAGGAATAGAGTCGTACGGCAAGGGGAAGTGATCTTTAAGGATGGTCGCAAGCATATTGTCAATGAGTATTTGTTGAATAGAGATGAGATCGACAGTAAAGAAAAAGAAAGAGTGGATGTCAGTCCGGAGCTTCTATTTTTGCCGGATATCCAAGGGAAAGGCAATGTACGTTCTTTGCGACAAGCGATGCAAAGAGACAGTAGCGGAAAGCTGAAAAAGCTGGTATATGAATTCATGGCTGCGGGGGATCTTGAAAAAAGAAAAGAGGTTTTTGAAAGGATATTGGAACAATGGACAGAGTATGATCCTTCTGATAAAACACCTCGATCGCTATCGATCCTAGACCAATTTAGCGGCGGAAGAATAAAGAGAGAGATTCAAAATTTGAATACACAAGAAAGAAAAGAACATATACACAAAGCATATCGGGTAGTATTTAATTCTATTTATTCCAGATTGATGATGCAAACGCATTTTCAAAATTATTTCAAATTAGACGCTACAAGTCAGAAAATGATCCCGGATATTGACAAGATCATTGAGGATGTTGAAAAGGAGATCTCCAATGATTATTTATCGATGAGCAAATTGTCTGAAGTCACCAAGGTTTTACACGGTTTGGAAGGGAATGATGGAGAAAATTATATAAAGTTTAAGTCCTATTTTGAGTCCAAGGGAGTGCATCATAAAAGAGTCATTGAACATGCGTTGATTGCGGATATCCGTTTGGAAGATCCGACACGCCTTTTCAGCAGCACATCGGGGGCGGATAATATCTATGGGACATCTGGGAATGATGAGATCAACGGGAATGACGGGAATGATGATCTGTACGGCGGAGCCGGAGATGACCGATTGTATGGCGGAAACGGAAATGATATTCTAAGCGGCGGAGCAGGAGATGATTATTTGCTAGGCAGTACGGGCAATGATATCTACCTTTTTGGACGAGGATCCGGAGTGGATACCATTAAAGACAATGATCCGAGACATGGATCTAGTTGGTATGAAGGGCAGAGAAACATCGTTCGATTCAAAGAAGGAGTGCGAGCGGAAGATCTGATCGTAAAACGGATCGGTGAATATACCGTAGAAATGTCGATCCGAGATACACAAGACAAGCTGATCATCCACAATGCTTTTGCTAATGGATATGGGATCAATGAATACCACTTTGCCGACGGAAGCA
>JAUMYO010000032.1:0-14344 GCA_030528605.1 Peptostreptococcaceae bacterium
CTTGCATCGGATGGCAAAAAAGCGAATTTTTCGCCGTCTTCATTGATGCCATAGATCATCCCGCTTCCAACATCTACGACATCCTCCGATACGATCTGTGCGACTAATGTATCCGTATTCGCATCGTATATCTCTACATCGACCGGACAATTTATCCTGATCTTTCTGCCTTTGCCTGTTGAAGACTTGGCTTTGGCTCCCGCAACATAGTTTGAGTCCATGGATTGCATCCAAGCGAGACAGACTTCGGGATAATGCGCTTGTAAGATGCCTTCCGAATTTTTGACGGCTGTTATAGCCAGATTCGGATGATCTTTTATCGTTTTTATCAACAGATCGCTAACCGCTTTGGCTCCGCTGACCAACAGATCCAGGTTATAGGATGTTACTCCGGCGGATCGTAAGCTCTTGTCCAGAGAGACCTTCACCCTGTTTTCGATCTCCTGATCGGTCATGTCCGCTCCTTTCATCTTGGATGCGAAAACATCGAGCAGGATCTGTCTCAGTTCCGGGAAAAAAACTTTTTTGAATTTTTCTTTTTGTTCATTATCCAGCTGATAGATCGTCCCGAGGATCTCTCTTATGCCTTCTTCATATTTTTTGACATAGACTGTTCGGGTCCCTATCCTTTCTTCAACGATTAAGTTCAGAAATCCCTTCAAAAATAACCCTTGATAGATACCGGTTTTCACATCAACATCAACAGGAAATGGATAAGTATTGGTATCTATCTTTTTCATGGAAAATTTATCGACGATATACTCTTCTCCCGCAACACTCTTATAGCTACTGAATCTCTTTTTCATATCCTTAAATTCTTTATTATATACTTCGGCGTCTATTGCCGGGTGAGGGAAAAACTTATCCGTCCCATAACGCTTAAAATTCCAATATTCCGGAGCTACATAGGGTACCGGGTCATCCAGATTTATTCTATTGAATATATTCTTATGGACCGTGTTCTCTGTACTGCCTTTCAAAGCTCCTTGCGGTGCTTCAAAAGTATAAGTGTACATATCCTCCGGGATCAAACGACATTTTTTGAACGATACCGTTCCTTCGTTTATTTTGCCCGCTACAAGATTGGCTGTTCCTCCGCCTCTACTGTAGCCTGTGATCCACAGTTTTATATCTCCTTGGATATTATTCTTCTCAATATATTTTTGCAGAAAATCGATCACATTGTCTCTGGCTTCCCGAAAGCCTTTGTGATAACCTCGTTCTCCCATCGTAAAGTTGCTCGCCCACTCACTCTCATAACCGCCGCCTCGCACCGCTAAGGCTATCAGCGTATATGGTCTGGAATTTACCGTTATTTTTTTGCTTGCGGCGATCGCTCCGATCGAGTCTCTCTTCGGTTTGTCGTCATAGAATGTATTTTGTGCAAAATCTGAGAATCCGATCTCCGTCAATAAATTTCTCGCATTGACCGTTTTGTTGATATATTCCGTTTCGTCACTACTTGCACAGGCAGACAATTCTAAACATAGGGACATCGTTGCGAGCTGATGATCATAGATGTATGACGTTTTCTTAAAATAGGCGTCTTTATAAAAATAGGTCTCTTCATAATCTTTATTGCCCACTGTCCCGGGGTATTTGAACTTTCCTGTGATCTCCGTCATATCATTTGCGATCTCTCCAAACACAAATTCCAGTTTGCCGGGATCATCCACGTCATAATAACCGGCATTTTGCAGATCGCTCATAAATCTTCTGCCGAATGCAAGGTGTTGACCCTCAAGGTTGTGAAAAAATCCTAATGTATATATTTGATACTTTTTATTTTTTAGTCCGGATGCAGTGTCATAACAAGCATTCGCATAAGCATAGTTATAATGGTCGCTATAATCATACTTTCCTGATATAGATCTATCTCCTTCGTTCGGGATCCCATCGGAAAGCAATATGATATTTTTTATGACCCCCTCTTCATCCGGTATTTCGGACAGTAGTGAGTCCGCATATCTCAGTGCCAGATTTGTATTTGTAGCACCGGATACATTCAATCTGTTAACGGCTTGATCCAATTCCTTTTTGTCTTTTGTAAAATAGGTTATGGTCGATACACCGCTTCCATAGGGAACCAATGCGATATGATTTTCGGACTTATCTTTTAGGACTGCCTGAATAAATTTTTTGCTTGCCTTCTTCATGGCATCCATCGGAGTGCCTCTCATACTTGCTGAGATATCTAAGACCAGCACATTATACCTTTTCTTTATCTTGTTTGTAGAGCTGGCAGTTTGAGCAGTTTCAAGAGAAATATCCGATGATGTGAAAATGGATGCTCCATCCAGGGATATCACATATTTACCGTCTTCATTCGATCTTTGAGAAAGTTCTTTGCTGTCTCCTTCGTCTTCCGGATCGATCTGATTTTCTTGTAGATATTTTATCCACTTCTCTTTTTCTACAAGATCTTCATCTTCTCCGACATTGGCAGGGTTTTCTGACGGATCGCTTTTGGGATCGCCGGTTTCAGCGTTTCGGTCCGCTCCCGATCGGTCGTCATCATCGGACGGATCGCTGCTTTCGTTATCCTCTTCTTTGTTGACATCATCCGATATCATATTGCCGGAGCTTCTGTCATCCGATCGCATGGCGGAAGAATGCAGCGGCAATAAAGAAAATATCAACATAATGGACATCAAAATGCTCAATGATCTTTTTTTCATGATACACCTCCTAAAAATAAATTCCCATTACCGATGTGCAGGGTCCGTAATGTTTGACCCGCAAAATAACATTTGAAAAAATTTATAAAAAAAGGACACTTTTTCCAATCACTAACGATGCGATCATACAAAGTGTCCTTATTTTTTAATTTTTAATTATCTCACAGGTTTATGATAACAAATGAACGTTCTTTTGTCAAGTGCGAAGCTATCGTTTATTTTTATGCTGAGAGCCGATCGAAGTCATAGAGATATGTTCGTTCTTTATTCGACGGGAGCGATACGATGACTCGGTTTGGACCTTCAGTAGCTGATGCTGTCCATCATACCGTTCATAAAGGCGATCGCCAGTCCGTAATTGGTGATCGGAACGCCTGCTTCCTGTGCTTTTTGGATCCGGCTCATCACATGCTTGCGGTTGAACATACAGCTTCCGCAATGGATGATCGCCGCGATCCCGCTGAGGTCTTCCGGAAGATCCGCTCCGCTGACGATTTGGATCTCGACTTCGCCATAATTCTTGCGCAGGAGAGCCGGGATCTTGATCCGCCCGATGTCCCCATCCAATGCGTTGTGCGTGCAAGCCTCGGCGATCAGCACTTTGTCGCCCGGTCTCAGGTCAGCCAGTGCTTTTGCTCCTTCCACAAAGATCTCGACATCGCCCTTGTAGCGTGAAAACAGTACGGAAAAAGAGGTCAGCGTGCTCTGCTCCGGCTTCACCGCTTGGAGCTTCGGGAAGATCTGCGAGTCGGTGATGATGAGCTTCGGCGGTTCATGAAGCATGGCGAGTGCCTGATCGAGCTTGTCCAATGTCGAGGAGATCACGACGCATCGATGATCGAGAAGATCTCTGATCGTCTGGACCTGCGGCATGATCAATCGCCCCTTCGGTGCCTGGATGTCCTGCGGCATCACGAGCAATACGACATCCCCTTCTTCGACCAGATGACCGCAGATGGTCCGCTCGCGCTCGACTTTGGCGGAGGCTGCGATCCTTTCGCGTGCCTCATCGATGTTCTCTTTGTTTTTTGCTGAGATCGCGACCGCTTCAAGCTCCAATTCCGCCTTGATCTTTTGGCAAAGTGCGGCAACGTCGATCCGATCCATCTTGTTTACGAGGGCTACGATCGGGATCGAGTGCTTTCTGAAAGATCGTACCCATTCTTTTTCTTTCTCGATATCTTCGGTAGCAAAAAGAAGTACGGCAACATCGGTCTTATCCAGTATCCTGCGCGTTGCCTTGATCCTTTCCTCACCGAGTATGCTTTCATCGTCAAATCCGGCGGTGTCGATGAGCACGGTCGCTCCGATCGGATGGATCTCCATCGATTTGTAGACCGGATCGGTGGTCGTTCCCTGCACCTCCGAGACCAGCGAGATCTCTTGTCCGGTCAGCGCATTGATAAAAGAGGACTTGCCCGAATTGGTCCTGCCGAAGATCCCGATATGGACACGATCCGCTCTTGGTGTTTCGTTCATAGATCTTCCTTTCTGATAAGCTTATCGTTCTTTATTTATTCCGCACAAAAATCTCTCATGACGACCTCCTTATTGACCGGAAGTCAGGATCTCCCATCCTCCTTCATTTCGTCCCAATATCCATTGCCATTCGGAGTATCTGCTGTTTGGCGAAAAACTTCCGTCACCTCCGGTCTCATCTACCGTAAATTCGGAAAGAAGGACGATCACATCCTTCACATCATATTGGAGCTTCCAGCCGCTTGCATATTTCTTGTTGAATTCTTCGTCATACCGGATCGCTTCCAGCTTACAGCCCTTCGCATCCTTCTTAAAAGCCTTGACGACGACATCCATCGCCTGTTCGATCTCCTGTTCGCTATAGCTTTGAGCTCCGAAGATCTGTCGCTTGGCATGGCGCACATCGCCTCCGCCCTGACCTCCTACTGTGTAAAAGATCCCTGCTGCCGCGATGATCGCGATGATCGCTCCGATGATAAGTTTGTTTTTCATGATCCCTCCTAAGTTGTTTTTACGATCAAAAACGAAAATCGCGCTTTCCGCCTTCCAGTTGATCGATATATTCCTGCGCTTTCTCTTTGACCTTAGCGTTGGCGATCCTTTGCATCTCTTCCAGGATCACCTGCTCGCCTCTCTTCTTCGTATCGGGCGAAGCATAATCCAAAAGATATTCTTTGAGCGTCATCAGCGAGTTCGGCTGACAAACATTGCCGATCTGTCCCGACTTTGCCAAACGCATGAAACGATCGCCCGTCCTTCCTTCCCGATAACATGCGGTACAAAAACTCGGAACATAGCCGAGTGTGAGCAGCCAGTGGATGATCTCGTCCAATGTTCTCGTATCGTCCACATCAAACTGTGCCGAGCTGTCCGCCTCATCTTCTTTTTCAACATAACCGCCGACCGATGTCGAAGATCCGCCCGAGATCTGAGACACGCCGATCTCCAGCACTTCCTCTCGTGACCGCCGGCTCTCTCTCGTCGAGATGATGATCCCGGCATAAGGCGCGACGATCCTGATCAGCGCAACGATCTTTTTGAACAGATCATCCGGGATCACATCGTGAAAATCGTTCACATCGATGTCATCCGCCGGTCTTATCCGCGGTACCGAGATCGTATGCGGACCCACCCCATAGGTCTCTTCCAAATGCTCCGCGTGCATCAAAAGTCCCACAAAGTCATAGCGGTAGTCATAAAGCCCGAAAAGCACACCGATCCCTACATCGTCGATGCCGGCTTCCATCGCCCGATCCATCGCTTCCGTATGATAGGCATAGTTATGTTTCGGTCCGGTCGGATGGAGCTTCTCATAGGTCGGTCTGTGATAGGTCTCCTGGAACAAAATATAGGTCCCGATCCCGGCATCGTGCAATTTTTTATAATTCTCGACCGAAGTCGCGGCGATATTCACATTGACACGGCGGATCTCGCCGTTCTTATGACGGATGCTGTAGATCGTCTTGATGCTCTCCAGGATGTATTCGATCGGCGAATGCTCCGGATGCTCACCCGCCTCCAGTGCCAGACGCTTGTGTCCCATATCCTGAAGCGCGATCACCTCCCGCCGGATCTCCTCCTGCGAAAGCTTTTTGCGCTTGATCTTCTCATTTTTCAAGTGATACGGGCAGTAGGTACAACCATTGACACAGTGATTCGACAGATAGAGCGGTGCAAACATCACGATCCGCTTGCCGTAGATCCTCTCCTTGATCGATCTTGCCAGCGCAAAGATCTCCTCCCAAACCCCTTCATCATCCGATTCCAACAACACCAAAGCTTCACGATGAGAGATCCCGCCCATCTGCTTTGCCTTCTCCAAGATCTCCGCGATCTTTTTTTTATCATTCTTATGCTCTTTTGCATATTCTATCGTCAACAAAACTTCCGCATCGTCTATAAACTCCGCGGCAACTTTTGATCTCGGATCATACATAACCTTCCTCCTAACAACCCTTGCCAAACCTTTGTTGCTAACTCCTTTTTTCTTCAAAACTCCCTATAACTCCAATTTTTGAGCCGATCGCTTGGAAAGAGATGAGCGTCTACCACAAATATTGGAATGCCCTTGGCATTCCTTCCTCTAGTACCATCAAGCGAATCTCTTGGAAAGCGATCTTGTGATTAAAATCTCCAACATTTCGCACGAAGCGAACAAGCTCGTTAAAAAAAACTGTCTGAGATCGAGATCTTCTCGATCGAGTCTTTTTTTTAGCTTGAAGCGAGTGCCCGAAATGTTTGATTTTTGAGCCGATCGCTTGGAAAGAGATGAGCGTCTACCTTGGTACTCTCCCCAGTCTTCGTATCATATCTTCCAGATCTTTGCGTTCTTTCTGGATATCATCTACCTTGATCTGATTGGGGTAGATGCTGTAGTGTCGTTCGTATTTCTGCGGTGTGACCTTGCGCATGATGACATTCGCGCCGCAGGAAAAGATCGAATCTTTCTCTTTGCTGTCGAGCACTCCCAGCGATGTGGTAGCCGGCAGATTGGCTTTCGGCAAAAGCAGCCTTGCCAGTGCGACCGCGCGTTTCGTCAGATCGGTACTTCCTGCCGGATGTTCGGACAATGGCGTGTTCGGACTCGGGATAAAAGGTCCGATCCCTGCCATATCACATTCGAGTTCTCTTAGCAGTATCAGATCCTTTGCGATCGTCTCCGGTCGTTGTTTCGGCAATCCGATCATAAAACCGCTTCCCGTCTCAAGACCTGCCTGTTTGATCCGGCGCAGACAGGACACGCGCCCGTCCAAAGTTCCGCAAGGATGAAGAGCCGAATAGATCTCCCGATCCGCCGTCTCATGTTTGAGCAGATAGCGATCCGCTCCGCATTCCGCCAGACGGTCAAATTCGTGCAGCTCTCTTTCTCCACAGCTCAGGGTGATAAAAAGCTCCGACTCCGCCTTGATCCGGCGAACGATCTCGCAGAGCATATCGACCGTATAGAACGGATCTTCGCCCGACTGCAGCACGATGGTACGATAGCCTGCCTCATGCGCCGACAGCGAAACTTTCACGATCTCCTCGATGTCCATCCGATAGCGAACGACCGACATATTCTCCCGATTGAGACCGCAGTATCGACAGGCTCGGCGACAGCAGTTGGAAAACTCCAGGATCGCGCGGATGTCGATATAGTCGCCGAAATTCTCATACCGCACCCGATCCGCATATTCAAAGATCGGCGAAAGATCTTCCAGCACAAGGACTTGTTCCAGATCTTGTGCTGTCAGGCTTTTTGCGCCCTCATTCCGATATTTTTGTAAAAGATCTTGTGCTGTCACTCTTTCCTCCACCTTCGCCGATCCGACCTTCTTAGGATCCATTCCTCTCTCAAGATCTATTCCCCTCCGCTTTGATCGGGTCCTCTTCCTAACACCTCTATGCTGAGGATCGGGTTCTCCTCGCCCGCCTGCACGAAGGTCTCAAGCAATTTTTCTCCATACTCGCCCAGATCCTCCCGCAAAAGATCACAGTCCGTCAAGATGATCTCCAGCTCTTCATTTTCGCCGGTCAGCATATCCCACAGCGCGTCCAAATTTTCCCCGTAATAGTCCGGAAATCCCATCTCCTGCTTGATATAAGCATGCGCCTGTCCCTTGGTCCTCATATTTTTTGCCGATAATGTGATACTCTTCATAGTCCTCTTCATACTTTCTCTTAATATAGTTTCTCAAAATTTTTGTAATGGTCGCCCGTATAATAGATCAGACCGTCATTGGAATAGACGATCCGCTTTTCATTGCGAAAACCGCCCTGATAGTCGATATCACATTCATACCACTGCCTTCCTTCCGCTGACGGCAATAGCCCTTCACGGTTCCCGAATCTGTCGCCGCCGATGCTCTTGCCTTGTGCAACATCCCACAGATCGCCCTTCTTGTTGTCCCAGCCGAGTGCTTTTGCCTCATCCTTCGTGATAAAATTCGGTGGCAGCTTGCCGTACTCATGAAGATAGCGTGCTACCTCCTCTTTGGAAGTATAGCTCCCCTGCTCGTCGATCGTATCTTCCTTCGTATCTCCCTGCTGTTTTGTCGCCGACGAGTTGACGGACGGACTTTCTTCCTCACAGCCGCCAAGAAAGATCGTTGTTGAGATCAACAGCAGCAATATCAGCAAATACGATCCGATCCTCTTCCAATTTTTCATATCATAGACCTCTTTTCTCTATACAAAAGTTTTTTGACCGCCCCGACGGTCGATCGGATGATCCGGTTTTTCAAAAGCCTTTTTCACTTCTTCATAGTATCTCTACGTCGATCCGGAAGACAGGTCTTCCATATCGCTCTGATCATAAGAGCTTTTGAGCACCTCTCCGTCCGGATCGATCTCCAATTCGATAAGGACCTCTCCTTCATCTTTACGCCCTATCTCGACCCGATAGATCTTTCGCTTGTAATCAAAATCGACCGACATGACTTCAAGAGATCCGTCGATATCATTCTCTATCAGATGCTCTCGTGCCGCTTCTTTTACTTTCATCCGGTCGAACGGCGAGCCTTCCAACTCGATATAGATCTTGGCTCCCACGACGATCGCAAAAATGACGACCACTGCCACTACGCCCAAAAAGATCCTCAAGAGCACTTTCTTAAAATTATCCATCAGCTCCCCCTTTCAAAAGATCCCGACCCCTTCTGCTCCGATCGGTCCTTCGGCAAAAAAGATCCACATCCCGACCTCTGATAACAAAATGCTTGTAGGACACGGATCATCATCCGGATCTTTATCCGGCATCCAATTTGACTTTTATACCAAAACCTATTTGGATCTATCGTATCGATCCGTCAGGGATCTTCATTTTCTCTTTATTATATCACAACAGGACCGATCTTACACTATCCGTCATATGCGATCTCACGATCCGCTCCTTTTTATAAGCTTTCTGTCTTGCTTTTTTCTTTGTTTCCACCATCTTCTTCTTTTTTCCGGCAATAAAAAAGCGACTAAGATTTTTAGTCTTTGTCGCCCAAAGATCATTCCGCTAATAAATTCAACTCCAACTTATAGTATTTATCTATATCCGTTAGCAACTGATCTACGGATCCTTCCTTTAGGTCGTATAGCCATTTTTTTAATTCATTTATCGTTATTATTTCTTCTATTACAGTAGAATACCTATCTTCTATTATTTTCATTCCATTAGACTTATATTTGATATAGCTATCTAATCCACTCGATACATCTTCCACGCTTTTAGAGGTCTTTACAACAAATGTGATCGGAAAGTGCATTACTTTATCTATATCTAACAGATATTTGTCATAACTATCCACTTCTGTGACCTGAAAAAATCTTCCCAGTGGACGCATCACAAAGTCAATACCGCCATCATTAGCATTCGTTCTTCCGGTCTTATATAAACTAAGGTACTCCTCTTTCAGGCTTTGCAGGTCATATCCTATGAATACTTTCATTTCACTATAATGGTTCTTCAAAATAGCATAAGAAATTATCTCAAATATCCTCGCCTCCGCATCTTCATCTAACATATCTGCTATCTTTTCCTTTTTTTCCTGAATACCGTTTAATGAGATCAGATCTTCAATATCAGATATTAATTTATTATCTTTAAGTGTTAATAGTTTAATATATTCTTCAACTATTTTTATAGCGATCCTGCTAATATCAAAATCATTAACATAAAGATAGTCTATATGGATCGCATACTTACCATCGTTAATGATGATCAAGTCATTCTCGTTTTCTTTAACGATCTTATTCTTGAACTCTCCGTTAACTCTTGAATTCAGTGCGTGATTTTGGAGTTTTTGTCCACCATACAAACTTCTATAAAAGTGAAATAACTTTGTATACTCATACCCATAAAAATTCCTATAACCGTCTTTGTTATTATAATACTCTTTTTCGTAAAAGTATAAAATAGAGTATATAGCATATATATTAGCTAAACTTCTTCTTGTCTTTGAATTTCCATTTATGGCTCCCATTTTTTAGTCTAAATATTTGATCAAAGGGCTTTTATTAAATATTTCATCGCTCTCTAATTCCAGATCCGTTTGGGATCCAAGTATTTCCTTTATAAAAGCTTTCATTTGTTTCCTCCTAAATACCAAAAGAACATTGTAGCTCATCGATACTATTATGGCTTGCTTTGGATTTATTTTTTGTTTTCCTTGACTTGTCTTTAGTTAGGAAACTCCCATTATGCTCATTAGAGATCCCGGTCCTTCTGATACCTATTTTGTAATAATCTTCATTCAGTTCTATTCCTACCGCTTTTCTTCCAAGTCTTATCGCAACTGCTGAAGTTGTAAAGCTTCCGCTAAATGGATCTAAGACTATTTCTTTCTCGTTACTTGATGCAAGTATTATTCTTTCAAGTAACGATTCCGGCTTTTGAGTAGGATGATTTTCATACTCCTCCATCTTATATCTGACTCTACTAAACTCCCAAACATTTCCCGGAACTTTTTTAGTATTATATGGTCGTGGCGGAGTTTTTCTATAGTCAATAAGTTTTCGAGTTGCTCCGGTTTTAGCATCGACCATAATATCATTATAATTGAAGGTATAATTACTTTTACTGTTATGTGTGATCATCAAAATTGGTTCATATAAAGATCCGAACTTCTTTTTTGACTGCACTCCTGACGAGTCGTATGCCCAAACGATCCTATTGATGACATAATATTTTTCATCAACATATCTATCTAAGATCGGCATATATTGTGTTGATGTCATAAAATACATTGTCCCATTTTCTTTTAAAACTCTCATGCATTCATCTATCCACTGTTTACACCAGCTAAAATACTCATCTATATTTTTAAAATAGTCACTATTGTTTCCAAAGTCTTTTCCTATTCCATAAGGAGGATCGGCAAAAACTAAGTCTACTGAATCATCCTTGATCGCTTTGAGGACATTCAGGCAGTCTCCAAGAAAAACCATAGATCTCTCATTCTCTTCATAGGTTAAACTTTCTTTGTGCTTTAATATATCGATCATTTTTAATTATTCCTCCTCTTCTTTACCATAATCAAAGCTGATCACATCATTAGGAGTACGATCAAGTGCTTTACATATTCGTTCAAGATCTGTGAATGTGATCGATCTATTTTTTATCTATGCCGTAACGTTGGCGGTAAGTCCCGCCATTCTTGTGACATGAACTTTCATCAAGTCTTTTTATAAGCGGTATCCATAACGGTTTATACTCAAGTGCCATTGTTCATTTTTCTGTTTGCATAAACTTTATCGATCTTATGCTTCTCGAGCTTCGTTTTGCAAATCTTGTTTCACTTGTTATTCCGTCTTTATTCTGCCGTTAATTATTTTATCGATACGGATCCTGCTGTTTCTCAAACATGATAGATCGCGTGCCCTGCATCATGAGCATTCCTGCATCGCCCTCTTTGATCTACTCATAGTCCGCGCGCGGGATATGGAGATCCATTCGATCGCCGCTCTCAAAATCAAAGGTCACATAACGGATCGTATCGATCCATCCGATCCCCCCCTTACTGACTGAAATATCCTTGGACACACAGACCGCCCGGACAGTCCGATGCAGCTATCGATCGTTCTTTTTCCGCTCTCTCATCTTTCGGATGAGCATTCGCAGGATCAGTAAGAAAGCCACGATCCATACGACATAAAACAAGATGTGCAGGACCGTAAAAAAAATCAAGGTCATATCCATCGCTTTGTTCATAACTTCCTCCTTCCCGATCCGATAAGTCATCGGAGATATTTCACAAAACAATTTTCTTTTTTTCATAATTCCGGCTTGTAATAATCATTTTTTTCTTCCAAAAGCCAAGGGATATCGATCCACAGCTCCATCTGAAACGCCGGCTGCGGAAGATCTTCCTCCATCATATCAAGCTCTTCCAAAAAGCGGACCTCCATCATCCCTAAGCGATGATGCTCCTTTGCTTTTTGTATGATACGCCCACAGACATGATACAGACAGTGATATGATACCGCATCGATCTTTTCGGACTCAAGTGCCGTACTTTCCACGACATCACGCATCCGAAGCCCGAAGCGGTCAAAAACATCATGGAGTCCTTTGCCTTCGTTTTGGGCAAAGAGCCGATAATTTTTGCAGCCCGAACAGGTGCAGTCATCCCGATCACCATGTTCCCGATAGTATGATCGCGTCCTTTCGACATCGATATCCAAAATATTATCACCGATATGCAAGATCATCTCTCCTCCTACGATCTCTCCTGTGCATCGATGATCGCATCCACCGCGATCATCACCGCAATGAAGAGTTCCTCATTGCTCTCGTCCGCTACTTCGATCGCAAATTTGTCTCCGATCGTGAACAGCTTTCGATCGATACGCCCGATCAGCCTTCCATTTTTCAAAACATCAAAATTCTTACTGAAAAAATCCCCCTCGATCGTAATGCCGATGCCGGTCGGCTGCACTTCGATGACGTTTCGGAAAAAAGAAAACTTGCTTTGCAACGTCAGATCATATCCGTCCGCAAAATCCACAGTGAACCTCGGCAAAAAGGTCAGCAATTCACGACGCACGGTAAAAAGATGACGACCGGACGCATCGGACACATGCACCGTCTTTCCGATCAACTGAAAGTCCTCGTCCACCTGATATACCGTGTTGCCGTCCTCATCCATGATCGGATAATGATCCGTGATCTTAAATATCTTCTGTTGGACATACAATCTTCTCATCTTTCTTCTCCTTTTTTCAGATCGCTTTCGATCCTTTATTTTCTTCGATCCATCGGAGCGACCGATCAGGCAAAACACTCCTGCAGAAAAGCTCCGCATCGAGCCTTCCATCTTCTATTATAAAACAACTATGGCGCACTGTATAGACAATAGCGACAAAGAGCCGATATTTCACCGACATCAGGTCCTGTAGATCGAAAACCCGTGGCAACCGAGATCCTTCACCATCCGAAAACCCATCGACTGATAAAAAGCGATCGTCTTTTCGGTATCGTCGGTAAAAAGATGCGTCTGATACACTTTGTACTCTTGCAGGACCTTTCGGATCAATGCGCTCCCGATCCCTCTCCTTTGGTGATCCGGATGCACGATGATATCCTGTATCAGGATCACCGAATGTCCGTCCCCTACGACTCGGATGAGCCCGATCAGACGATCCTGCTCGTATGCGCCATAGACTCGCAGCGAATTTTGAAAAGCCTGCTCGAGCATCTGCGGTCGGTCGGTATAATTCGTCCACCCCACCGCCTCATAAAGCGGAGCGATCTCCTCCGCCTTATAGCCCTCATAAACTCTGATCTGAATGTCCATACATCCTCCTTCGATCTTGCCGCTCTATTCGAATGGGATCCGCTCATCAAGCTCCAGCACTTCGATGATCACCTGATCCTCAAAGATCTTGTCCTGATCATCCGATCCCACGCCCTCGATATTCATCAGAAGATCCCCGACCACATGCAGCGGATCTCGCCGCTCTCGCACCATACAACTCGTGATCCTTCCATCTTCCACCACGATCATATCCCGTCTGTCCAGATAATATGGCGTTTTTTCAAAGATCTGCGGCGTATCGTTCCACAAAATGATCCTCATGCCGTAGAACTCCGCCGATCGAGCCGCACCTTTTTCAGCCAGATATTCCAAACGTCTCATCGCTTCATCCAAAGAAAAGATGTCCGATCCCTTCTTTGCACTTTTGATCGGCGCCGTAAGAAGGATCTTCTCCTGTGGAGTCCCGATCTCATACTGATAAAAGAGCGTAACTCTTGAAAACAGCTTCCGGATCTTCATTCCCTTCGGATCCAGCACGATCTTTCTCCCTCGATAAGAGAGGATCGCATCCTGCTCACGAAATTCGATGACCGCCTTTTCCAACGCTCTGCTCCAAAAACGAAATACCAAAAAGAACGGCAGTAAAATAAAGATCGGGATCGAGCCAAAAATGATCCATACCCCCATCCTCGGGTCAGACTGCACAAAAGCCGGCGCAAACTCCATCCCTCGGCTGATCCCCGTCACATCCAGCAAAAACATATCCAGTGCCAGACCCGAAAGACATGCCGAGATCACCAAAAAATACAAAAAACGGTGAGACCATCTGTTATGATAAAAAACCACAAGATCCATGTAAACTCCTTGCTCGCGGGATGTCCGCTTCTTTTGCAAGCTGAAGGAATCGATCATAAACTTCCCCGGAGATCTCCCAGATCCCTGCGTATGGCTGCTCCGCAAAAT
>JAUMYO010000032.1:14444-16427 GCA_030528605.1 Peptostreptococcaceae bacterium
TCATAAACTTCCCCGGAGATCTCCCAGATCCCTGCGTATGGCTGCTCCGCAAAATATTTTCCGTTCTTTTGATACACGAACAGCGTGCTTGCGCCACCTTCTTCATGCACCAGATCGACCCGAAGGATCCCTTCCGCATCCTGTGGCGCATCATTGACGGACTCCTCTCTCGTCGCCTTCGCCTGCGCAAACTGATCCAAGATCATTTGGATCTCTTCCTTCGTTTCTTGTACTGCGATCCCGCTCGGCTCGCTGACACCGTATACTTCGACCGATCGGATCTCTTCGCCCTTCGGAAGCTCCATCGGTTTTCCGCTGCATCCTGCAAGCAAAAACACCATCGCCAACAACAATATCTTTTTTGTTCTCATTTTCCCTCCTTGTCTGCGGTATCCGGATCAAAAATACTGCCCGAAGGCTTCTTCCATCTCTTTGAGCCCTTCTTCCGGGAGATAAGATCTGTAGTCCTGCTCGCTCGGGTCCGGCTTGCCCATCCCGTCACAAAGCTTGTCCGGACAGTCATAACCCAGCTTGCGCGCGATCGCGATCGCAAAGAGAGCAAAGGCATCGCCGGTAGCCGTGATGATATTGCCATCCTCCACGATCGACTCAAAGACTACATTGTCCTGCTCGATAGATCGAAAACGCTCATACATCTCCATATACAGCGAAGCGGTAAACTTTCTGCCCTTGAGCAGACCTGCCTGTGCCAAAAAGATCGGTCCGGAGCAGATCGCTCCGATCACAAATTCTTTTTCATCCCGAAATCGCTCCAGAAATGTTTTGAGCTTCTCATCGGCGAGCGGCGCACGAAGATCGCTGCATCCCGGCAAGATCAGGCAATCATAGTCCTCTTTTGAGAATTCATCAAAAGTTTTTTCCGGCAAAACAACAAATCCTTCTTCCGATCGAACAGGCTCCTTGCTCGATGAAAAAACGACCGTCATGCTGTCATAGTTCCAACGAAACAGCCTGCACAGATCGGCTATCTCTTGAAAACTGAACTCCGGATAAACTACCAGAGCGATCTTTTTCTTCCTATTGCTATCCGTCCTCATATCCCTATCCTTCCATTGAAGTGCATATCCTCTCGGGGATCATCACGACCTCCGTTGTCAGCCATTGTGGCTTAAAATCCGGATCGATGCACTCATCCCAATATGCCAGATGTTTTTTGTCGATCCAATGTTCGCTATCCTGCACCTGTATGCCTCCCTCACCTTGTACCGAAAACCAATAAAGATAATCTTCTCCATGGATCTTTTCGCTGAAGATCACCTCGACATACATTCTTTCCCCCTCCAATGTTTCTAATACGGCAGGCATATTTTCATTCAGAAACGCGATCCATTCTCGCGCCTTCTCCATTTTGCCTTCTTTTACTTTAAAGCGTACCATTTCCGTTTTCATTTCAGGTATCCTTTCTGCAACGATAGATCTCATCATACGAAGTACTACGATCGCATCATCTGTCCGTCCATCAACTTTTGCGCCAAAGGACTATTTCTTCTCCAGCATCGCCCGGATCGTCTCGGCAATAGGTCGCGGACGATAATTCAGCTCTCGCATCGCCTTTTCGCAGGAGTAGTTCGAATTGGAGCGCAGCGTATAGATCGAATATGGTGTGAGCAGCGGTTTTTTCCCCAGCCAGCCAGCGACGGTCTCGGCAAGCGGTGCGATAAGCTCTGCCGTTCGGATCGGAAAATGCACGATCTTTTTCTTTGTGCCCGTCACTTCGGAAACGATGCGGTGCAGTTCCCCGATCTCATAATAGCCACCCGATATGATGTAACTTTCGCCTTTTTTCCCATGCTTTTCACAAAGCAGGATCGCTTCGGCAACATCGCGCACATCGACAAAATCATAGCCCCCGCGAACGGAGAGGAACACCGGGTCTTTCGCCATCCGCTCCAAAAGATGCGTGAGATGATTGTTTCGATTCAGATCATAGGGTCCGATGATGCCGGACGGAAAGATCAGATC
>JAUMYO010000032.1:16527-21855 GCA_030528605.1 Peptostreptococcaceae bacterium
GAACTCACATAGAGCAGATGGTCGATCCGATTTTCTTTGCAAAGCTCCAAAACATTCTTCGTTCCCAGAACATTGATCTTTTCCACTTCTTCATTTTTGACCGATCCGATCGTGATCAGTGCCGCCATGTGGATGAATATCGCCCGATCATAGTCTTGAAGATCAAAAAGATCCGCCATCGACCGCTTGTCCCTGACATCGCCACGGCATATCTCCACCTGCGGAGGGAGCGGTGTCTTGTCTTGCGGAAGGCAGAGCACACGGATCTTTGCATTTTCTCTCAGCAGGGCACGAATGACCGCCTGACCCAAATGTCCCGTGCCGCCGGTTAGCAAATATATTTTTTTCATTTTGTGATCCTTTTTCTTTTTCCCGATCGATGACCGAAGCTTCACGATCTTTTTCAGCACATTACCAAAAAGATCGCAGGATGATCAAAACGCCTGCAACAAAGATCGCAAGAGCCACCCAATAATGTCCTGAACGCAGCTGCGTGATCAGATCCAACAGCCATCCCGCCGCAAAAAACAGCAGCCCCAAAAAGATCATCAAAAGCGCGAGCGGTGCCAATACCTGAAATCCTATGCTCGGATATGAGAGATCAAACAAAAAGATCAACGCAAGCATCCCCAGCCCGATGATGGTCGACCGGCTCCCTATCTTGTTCCACCTATCCATTATTTCATCCTTTCTCGGATATTCTCTATCCTATAACGACATCGAGCGGAAAACTCGATCCACTCCTAAACACCGAGGATCGACGTCGCTTGGTCCTTCGTTTTCATCCAAATCTCCCAAAGATCATCTATCGATCGGCTCATCGTCTGTGAGCCTACTCGTAGTATTCCAACGGTTGAAAATTATACGGAAAAAAATGGATCTCCACACCGCGCTTGCCGTCGAGCCGATCCCATACGATGATCTTGTATGTGAGCGAAGTGTAGGTCCTCGTCCCGCCATCCTTATAGATCTGAGAGATCGGAAAAAGCAGGATCACCAAAATGATGATCAGCGCAAAAATTTTTATCTTTTTATTCTTCATGATCATCCTCATTGTTTCAAAAAGACGACCCGAACAGATCGTCTGCGCCGTCTTTCTATTTTCTAAAATCGTTTTACTTTTCGCGGTACTTGTTCTCGATCTTAAAGATATAGAGCACTATCAGAAGGATCGTTATCAGAGGAAATCCTAAGACCGCGAATAGGATCGTGACTGCATCATCTTTCCCTAGAAGCGGCAACCCGAGCAAGATCAGCCCGACTCCGAAAAAGATCCACAGCTTGCCAAGCGCCCGATTGTATGCACCCACATTTTCTTTCGGGATCGGCGCGATTTTTGCATTCGCCCAAAAATGCATCGGCTTTTCCCTTTTGGAACAGATCAGATAGATCCCAAGCACAATAAATCCTGCTCCCAACAGAACATGGATCAATAAAACCATCATATTTTCCGACATATTTCCTCCGTTCTCAAATCAAAAAGGAGTCCTGCCGATCCTGTAGCACATTCGTTGTCATGCGGCTTTAACAAGGGAACATCCCCCGTTGATGCTATTTCCCGATACAGAATCGCGCAAAGATCACATTGAGCAGATCTTCCGAGGCGGTATCGCCCGTGATCTCGCCCAACACATTCCAGATATTGCGAAAATCGGTCTCTATAATATCCAGCGGAAGTCCGGTATAAAGTGATCGTAAGGCATCCTCACAAGCTTCGGAAGCTCGCTCCAGCGCATTTTTGTGCCTTGCGTTGTTGATCATATATTCGTTATCGACCGAAAGCCCTTCGATCTCGACCATTCTTTTGATCGCCCGGATCAGCTCTTCGATGCCTTTGCCGTTTTTGATCGAAGCCATGATCGTGTTGTCCGGATCCAGTCGCTCGCTCACCACATCCATATCGATCTCCTGATCGAGATCGGATTTGTTGATGATGACGATCACATATTTGTCGTCAGTCATATCCATGATCTCGATGTCTTCACGGTCTAGTTCTCTCGATCCGTCCAGCACCAGGATCACCAGATCCGCCGATCGGATGGACTCCATCGAGCGCGCTACCCCGATCTTCTCCACCACATCGTCGGTCTCACGGATGCCGGCGGTGTCCACCAGCCGGATCGGGATGCCGTCCAGCGTAAAGAATTCTTCGATCACATCGCGTGTCGTTCCGGCGATCTCTGTCACGATCGCGCGTTCTTCTTTCAAGATCCCGTTGAGAAGAGATGATTTCCCGACATTCGGTTTACCGACGATCACGGTACGCAGACCGTCCTTATAGATCTTTCCGACCTCAAAACTCGCGATCATCTTATTGATCTGTTCGAGCGTGCGGTCGAGCGAATCGATCAGCTCCTGATAAGTGACCTCCGGCTCATCCTCCTCCGGAAAATCCACCGCAACGGTGATCTTTGCCAGATCCTCGGTGATCTCATCGCGCATCTTGGTCAGCGTGTTGGACAATTTACCATCCAGCTGCTGCTGCGAGATCTCATGTCCCGTCCCCGTCTTTGCCGTGATGATGTCCATTACCGCTTCCGCCTGCGAAAGATCGAGCCTTCCGTTCAAGAACGCACGCTTGGTAAACTCTCCACGCTCCGCAAGACGGGCTCCCTTTTGCAGAACGAGCTCCAACACCTTGCGCAGACTCTGATATCCGCCATGGCAGTTGATCTCCACGACATCTTCCGTCGTATAGCTGTGCGGTGCCTTCATATAAGTACAGAGCACCTCATCGATCTTCACGTCGTCCTCCACGATGTGACCGAGCATCAGATAGCGCGGTCGATCCTGAAGTCGATGCGATCGATCTCTCGGCTCAAAAATTTTGTTTGCGATCTCCAAAGCTTCGCTACCGCTCAAACGAATGATCCCTACACCGGACTCCCCCGATGCGGTGATGATGGCGGCGATCGTATCCATTAACATTTCTTCTCTCCTTGTGTATTAAAAATGATCCCTCATGATCTCTTGCGACTCCGGCACTCGGAATAAAAAACTTCTTCACTCCGCCGGCCGGCGATCGTTAACTTCATTATATCGCATATTCCACGATTAGGCTATACATCCACATTTTCTTTACACTTTTGACCAAAAAAGTACAGGATCCGAGTTTTGCCCTCTTCTCACAGCGAAGATCTCATACTATGATCCGATGAAATGATCCTATACCTACATCCGTTCCGATAGCACATTGCAGCACCGAGGTCCCCACCCCCACAGGTCGTAAAGACAAAAATGTTTTTACAGCAGCTTCTACAGGATCCGGTATCATACCTGTTCCTACGGATCATGGATATCGTAAGATTTGACATGACGCGGATCTTTTGATACTATGTTCAAACAAATATTTTGTCAAAGGAGACACTATGAGATTCGTATTCGATATCGACGGTACGATCTGCTTTGACGGCAAAACGATCGCTCTGCCCATTCACGAGATCCTCAGCCGAGGAGCGGAATACGGACATGATATCGTCTTTGCTTCGGGGCGAGCTTATCGTGATTGCCTGCCGGTCTTGAAGCCTTCCCTGTCCAAACATTATATCGTAGGACTCAACGGAGGCTCGGTGCATTATCAGAACGACCTGCTCCAATACAAGACTTTCCCTTACGATCTGTATCTTTGGCTGAGTAGATTTTGTTTGGAGAATAATATCCCTTACTTCACCGATGATGTGATGGATTATCACAGTTTTCGTCAGGAGGAGATGCCTTTTGCCGAATTCGTCGATACCGCCGATCGCGCAACGCATCGCAAATTGGAAGAGATCGAGGATCCGATCAAAATGATCATTCTGCTCAAAGAGCATCTCGACAAAAAGGATCACCTGCTCCAAATGATCGCTCGTTGGGATGTGGATGCCTTGTTTTTTGAACGCAGCGATCTGCTGTATATCCAGCCGAAAGGATGTTCAAAAGGTACGACGCTGAAAGAACTTTTTGGAGAATATGTATGTTTCGGCAACGACAAAAACGATCTCTCGATGTTCGAGCATGCGAGATATGGCGTGCAGATCGGCAATCTGGCAGATCTTCATGCGTATTCTCATGAAAAGATCCCTTTGGATCAACATGTGATCGACAATCTCTGTGAGTCGATCCTGACATTGTATGAGCGTTTTCGATAACCAAAGATCGTAAAAAAGATTCTGACTTCCCGGCTCTTTCGGAGCTTCGGCTGTCAGGATCTTTATTTTTTGAGAAAAGCTCTCGTTATCTTATACTAAAACCCGATAGAAAGCACAGGAATTCTTTTCATCCTTTACTCAATGCGGTCGATACGGTGCTCTAACGAATGTCGGGAAGTATCGTCCATGGGGATCGGATCGATGCTATCGGTTCAAATAAGTTTTATCCTTTCCTTCCTCCAGATGATCTATCCGGCTGTATCGAGTCGATAGACCGGAAGTTATCGTCTATTTCCATCTTTATCAAAAGTTTTTCTAAGAACGATCTCCGCAACAAGGGGAGCACCCGCAAACAAAAGTCCTTGCACTAGGCAGATCATTCCACCGACCAATGCAATTTTACCGGTAGTATCAGAAATAACGGAGGTCATCGCTTTGATCGATATCGGCACCATGATCAAACCCATAAAAATATAATATTTTCGACAAAGATCAAAAGCAAATTTTTCCGTATCCCTATTTTTGATCATCATAGCTGTTTTATAACCAAACAGTTCTTTGATCCCTCTTGCAGAGTTTAATAAATACACTCCGAATCCAATCATTATAAAAGGAATGATCAGATCCATAATTAGCATTAGATCCCAGAATTTCATGTTGACTACCTCCTATAGATTTTATTTTATCTCCACAATATCGTTTGAATAAACAGCTGCGATCTTTATTTCAGTTTTCTATTCTGATCCTTTTTTATTTCTTCAATTACTCCTCGCCGTCGATCGCTCGAACTTCCTGCTCGATCTCTTCAATAGTCGGTAGTAGCTTTTGTATTCTTTCGGCAGGATATCGGATAAGTTATATCTCGAAATTTCGATCGGTCCCCTGCTTGCTTCCAATGCGTATCGTGCCACCATATCATGCTTTGTTTTATTATATCATTTTTGGATAGAGATCTCGAGTGGGAATGCTATTTTTAGATAAAAGAATAGGATTTGTTTATGACTCAAATAAAAAAGCGACTAAGGTCTTTGTGCTTGGTCGCCAAATCAAGATAGGTCATTAAGTTTTCTAACTTTCCCAAATAAAAAGCGAAACACGATCCTTATCGCCCTATCCTATTAAGCAACTATCTCGTACATTCATTTTTTGTTTATTAGTCGATCGATATACTAAAGTTTCTCCAATACGGGTCCATAAT
>JAUMYO010000126.1 GCA_030528605.1 Peptostreptococcaceae bacterium
TTTTTGTTTCAAATTTTGCGATACGATTGCAGAACGATTACGATGTAACAGAGCATTTACAGTTTGGTTAAGGGAATATGTTTTTGCTCAAATTCGATTGACGAAGCGAAAAAATGTTGTTATGATAGCTGTGCACGGAGGGGAAGAACTTGCGATGCTCCTCCGACCTCTAAAGGCTCAAACAGCAAATCGGACAAATCATTGAAGAAGGATCGCCGTGCAAGGACGGCGTAGAAGAGTCTTGTAAAAAAACTCGTTTTCCGATCCATAAAAGCACCAACAGCAGATCAAACCGATCAGATCGCATCAGCGGGTCAAAGTCGAAAGACTTTTCTTGTGGAGTGCTTTGTAGGGAAACGAGAGCGATATCCGAAGGCTTCGGAAACGGTCGGTCGATCGGACTTCCGCGGAAAAGATCAAAGCCTGATCGACTTCAGCATCGGATCGAGAAGCAGATAGTTTTTTGAAAAAAGATCTCGAACTCGGAGTCGCGACTGAAGAAGGACCCTGAACAAAAAGGCTCAAGCAGCAAACAAACGATTTTAGAAGCACCTTTTACAAGGAGCTTCATTGTGGAGCGAGCCTTGACAAATCAAAAGCACTAACAGCAAACGGCGAATGAGGGAATGTGAAAGCAGGACTTCAGCAGAGCGTCAAAAGCGTTCTGATAAGAATGTGCTTTGTGTTTATGGCACAAGATGTAGAGAACTACATCTTTTTTGTTTGAGTTTGGAGGTTACTATGTCTATCGTAAAAAATATCAAAAGAGAATTGAATGTTACTTACACTGAAAACAAAGACAGAGCATATGTCTCTACCTTTGATGCGAATCTCGATCTCTTCGGGATCGCCGGTGCGAGCCGCTATTCGCCAAATATCGTGGAGCGACTTTTTGACGCCGCATTCCATGAAGATCCGGTGATGGCGGTCAAAAATATGTTTTATCTTCGGGATGTTCGAGGGGGTCTCGGAGAGCGTCTGGCAGGACGCATCGCACTTTCGATGTTCATCCAACAGGACTTGGATCAGGCAGTCAAATTCATTCCCCATATCGTTGAGTACGGTCGATGGGATGATCTGTTGACCTATCTCTATTATGAAGGAACGGCTCAACCTGTCGCGGACTACATCAAGGCACAGCTGCAAAAAGATCTCGCGCTGTCTGAGCAAGGTAAACCGATCAGTCTTTGCAGCAAATGGATGCCGAGCATCAACGCATCGAGCGCATTCACCCGAAGTCACGCAAAAAAACTGATCACTTTGATGAAAATGACGGCGAAGGATTACAGACAGCTGCTCAGTAAACTGCGAAAAGGGAAGATCGTCGAGCGCAATCTGACCGAGCGCGACTACAGCTTTGAGTATGAAAAATTGCCTGCGAAGGCGATGAACAAATATCAACAAGCCTTTTGCCGAAACGATCGGGAAAGATACGACAGCTATTTGAAAAAACTGCAAAGAGGCGAGGTACGGGCGAAGGTCAAAACGCTCTATCCTTATGAGATCCTCAAAATGCTCGACACGACCCCGACCCTTGCGGAGGCGCAGTGGCAGGCGATCGAGCGAAAAACGGATACGGGTAACACCATCGTCGTGCGCGACGGCTCCGGTTCGATGACCTGTACGCCGAATGTCTATGAGACTGCGACTTCTCTGGCGATCCTGTTCTCCGAGCAACTCAGCGGCGAATTTAAAAACAAATTCATCACCTTCTCCGCCGAGCCGGAGTTTGTCGAGCTGCCGGACGGTGCGACACTGAGCAAAAAAGCATCGATCTGCAGAAGATATGATGATTGCAGAAACACCGACATCCGTAAGGTGTACGATCTCTTGCTCGAAGCGAGCAAAAAGATCGCCGACCCCAAAGACTTCATCACGCGCATCGTGATCATCTCGGATATGGAATTTGATGTCGGCACAGCGAATGTTCCGACCTACGAGGAAATGAAAAATAAATTTGCGAATGCAGGCATTCCTTTGCCGGAACTCGTGTTCTGGAATGTGGATGCAAGACGCGTTCATTTTGCCGCCGATAAGGACGATCCGAATGTGCGATTCGTGAGCGGACTGTCCGGCAATGTGATCGAAGCCATCATCGACAACGAGGCGATCGACCCCGTCGATTTTATGAAAAAAACTTTGGCAAAATATGATTTTGTGGAGACCGTAATGGGCGATGCGGTGCTCATACAATAGAGGGGAAAGAGCTGCGGCTCTTTTTTTATG
>JAUMYO010000033.1 GCA_030528605.1 Peptostreptococcaceae bacterium
TCGTGACGAAGAAGAGTGTCGAAATAAAGATCCGCAATTGCAATGCGTAGAAAGAGTTTATCGACCCGAGAAAATATTTTAAAAAATTTTTTTGAAAAAGAGTTGACAAGGAGTTAGTCGTATGATACTATATAGTTGTTAGTTAAAGCTAACACATTCTCCGAAAACATAACCTTAGTTAATACCTAAAGATAAAACCGTTGTAGCCGCAACGGTTTTATCTTTTTCTTGCGACAGAAATACGACAGAATTTTATTTCTTATAGTTTTTTCATCTCATCCGGGAGGTCAATGTAAGTTTTGATCAGGGAACAGATAAAAAGATAAAGATAAGCCGTTATCGGAGAGAGGGAGGGCTCGATGTGCGGGCGAAGCTCGGTGCGATCATCGTGAGATCGAGATCGTGTTATCGAATGATACGCCTGTTTTTTGATGTTACCTGTATTTGTTTCCAGCTGAGATCAAAATGTATTATATCGAACGATGATCCGCAATACCTCATATAATAATTCTATTAATATCGAACGATACGACAAAACATTGCTTATAAAGAACAAGTTTTTCGCTAAAATCTATTTACTTTTTTTGACGAAATGGATATAATGAAAGGCAAAGTTTTAGGATCTGAAGGGAGTTAGAGATGAAAAAAATTTTTGCATCGATGTTGGCAATGATGCTGATGCTGTCAGCAGTTGGTTGTGGAGGAGAGAAGCAGAGCGGATCGGGTGATGCCGATGCTTCGGGATCGGGGGATAAACAGGAGCCGATCAAAGTGGGATTTATTTACATAGGTCATGTGAATGACGGCGGTTTTACGCAGGCGCATGACAAGGGTCGTCTGGAGCTTGAAGAAAAGCTTGGAGACAAAGTGCAGACGATGTATCAGGAAGCGGTGCCTGAGAATACTCAGGATGTCAAGAACTCCGCGAAGGTGATGATCGATCGGGGAGCGAGCGTGATCTTTGCAAACAGCTTCGGTTATATGGATGCGATGGAAGAACTTGCTGGAGAATATCCGGATGTGAGATTCCTTCACTTCTCAGGATATAAGATGAATGATAAAAACTTTGGAAACTATTTCGGCGCGATGGAGGAAGCGAGATATCTTTCCGGCATTGCGGCAGGAATGAAGACAAAATCGAATAAGATCGGTTTTGTAGCGGCATTCCCGTTGCCGGAACTTTTTATCGCGATCAATGCCTTTACTTTGGGCGTTCGATCGGTCAATCCGGATGCTACGGTCCAAGTCGTCTGGACAAACTCATGGTATGATCCGCAAAAAGAAAAAGAAGCGGCGGATGCACTTCTTGCCAATGGATGTGATGTGTTGGCACAGCATTGCGATACGACAGGACCTCAAGTCGCAGCGGAGGAAAAGGGTGCTTTTGCGATCGGATACAATTCCGACAGCTATCAGGCTGCTCCAAAGGCATTTATGACTGCACCGATCTGGCATCACGGCGTGTATTATGTAGATACCGTACAGGCGATCCTGGACGGAACATGGACACCGAGCAGCTACTACGGAACGATGGCGGATGGATATATCGAGATCCTGCCATTGACTGAGAATGCACCCGAAGGCGCACAGGCTAAGATCGATGAGGTCAAAGCGAAGATCCGGTCGGGCGAATTTAATGTATTTGCCGGACCTGTAAAAAATCAGGCAGGCGAGATCGTCTTTTCAGAAGGTGAAATGCCGGATCGTGCGAAGATCTGGGAGACCGACTTCCTGGTAGAAGGTGTCATCGGAACCACAAAGTAATGGAGGACCTATGCAAAAAGCTATAGAAATGAAGGGGATCTCTAAAAGCTTTGGGAGCATAAAGGCGAATGAAAATGTCGATCTGACGATAAATGAAGGCGAGATCCATGCGCTGCTCGGAGAAAACGGCGCAGGGAAAAGCACATTGATGAACATGCTGTCGGGGATCTATTCCCCTGACAGCGGTTCTATTTTTATTTATGGGCAAAGACAGGAATTCAGATCGCCGAGCGGACCCATCGAACTGGGGATCGGGATGATCCATCAGCACTTCAAATTGATCGATGTGCTGAGCGCAAAAGAGAATATCATCCTGGGTCAAAAGGGGAATGCCCTCATAAAGGGAAAGGCATTGAGCAAAGAGATCCGTGCGATCTCGGATAAATACCGACTCGACATCGACCCGAACAAAAAGGTCTACAATATGTCGGTCGGAGAAAAACAGACTCTGGAGATCATCAAAGTGCTCTATCGCGGTGCAAAGATCCTGATCATGGACGAACCGACCGCGGTACTTACGCCGCAGGAGATCAAGCGACTGTTCAAGATCATGCGCAATATGAAGGAGCAGGGCAATTCCATCATCATCATCACCCACAAGATGAACGAAGTGATGGAGATCAGCGACCGCGTTACCGTCCTGCGCAAAGGGCAGAGCATCGCCACGGTCGAAACGGCAAAGACGACAGCAAAAGAGCTCGTCGAGATGATGGTGGGCAAGTCGGTAGAACTTTCGATCGCCAAACCGCGATCGACGCGTGCCGAAAAACCGATGCTGGAGCTGGATGAAGTCACCGTGCTGGATGCGGACAAGCGTTATGCGCTCAAGGATGTATCACTCGATGTCTACGGGGGCGAGATACTCGGTGTGGCAGGGCTTGCCGGCAGCGGACAGAAGGAACTTTGCGAGACCATCGCGGGACTGATGAAGACTGACTCGGGGCGCATCTATTTTGAAGGCGAGAACATCGTGGACAGATCGCCGCGCGAGATCATCGATCTCGGTGTGCGCATGGGATTTATCCCCGAAGACCGTCTGGGGATGGGGCTGGTCGGGTCGATGGACATCGTCGACAACATCATGCTCAAAGACTATCAAAAGAAAAAGGGCTTCTTTATCAATAAGAAAGAAATGATCCCGAAGGCGAAAGAGATCGTCGAAAGGCTCGAGATCGTGACACCGGGTCTGGACAAACCGGTCCGAAAAATGTCGGGCGGAAATATCCAAAAGGTACTGCTGGGCAGGGAGATCGACTCCGACCCGAAACTTCTGATCACCGCCTATCCGGTGAGAGGACTCGATATCGGTGCTTCCTATAAGATCTATGACCTGCTGAACGAACAGAAACAAAAAGGCGTCGGCGTGCTGTTCATCGGAGAGGATCTGGATATCCTGCTCGAGCTCTGTGACCGAATCGCCGTGATCTATGACGGCATGGTGACGGGGATCGTCGAGACGGACAGCGCGAGCAAGGAGGAAGTCGGGATCCTCATGGCAGGCGGTACGATGGAAGATGTCGAAAAATATCGCTCAGAAAACAAAACAGTTTCAAAAAAAGATCGAACGAAAAATAATTCGGACACAAAAAATCACGATCGAAAAATAATAAAAGGATCGGATGAGGGGTCGGAGCACACGGAAAGGATGACGGACCCAAGTTCGCAAAAGTCGGAGCGTGAAGAAAAAGCCGAAGCAATATCGGAGGTCGCCTCCGATAATAAGGAAGAGACACAAGGAGGAGAGCGATGATCAAGATCATAAAACGCGAAGATGTCGATAACAAATTTGCGCTCATCGTTCGAGCTCTGGCGATCGTTGGCGCGCTCCTGTTCACCGGAGTCTTCATCGCGCTCATCGGCTACGATCCGATCAAAGTCTTTTACGAGATGTTTTTCGGTGCAGTCGGTACTCCGATGCGTCTGCAGGAAACGATCAATAAGGCGGTCCCTCTCGTCATCACTTCGCTCGGCATCCTCGTCGCATTCAAAATGAAGTTTTGGAATATCGGTGGGGAAGGTCAGATCATAATGGGGGCACTTGGAGCGAGCTTTGTGGCACTCAATTATGCCGAAGCGTTGCCGCGACCGATCCTGTTGCTCGTCATGGCGGCGGCATCTATCTTGATGGGCGGTATCTGGGCACTCATTCCGGCGGTCTTCAAGATCAAAATGGGCACCAACGAAACGATCTTCACCTTGATGCTCAACTATGTGGCGATCAAGATCGTTCAGTTTTTACAATTCGGACCGTGGAAAGATCCGGCTGCGACCGGTTTTCCAAAGATCCCGTCCTTTGATCCCAAAGCACTGCTTCCAAATCTCTTCGGACTTCATATCGGCTGGCTGATCGCGCTGGTGTTCACCGTGCTGATGTATATTTTCATACGCTATACCAAAAAAGGCTACGAGATCGAAGTCGTAGGCGAGAGTATCGATACGGCGAAATATGCCGGCATGAATGTCGATCGCATCATCCTGTTTGCGATCACATTGTCCGGCGGACTCTGCGGTCTGGTGGGGATGATCCAGGCTTCGGCGATGGAAAAGACGCTCAGCTATACCCTCTCCGGCGGATACGGCTATACGGCGATCATCACGACCTGGCTCTGTGGACTCAAAACGCAATACATTCCGATCACATCGATCGCTTTTGCGATCTTGCTGCAGGGAGGGAGCTTCGTTCAGGTATCGATGCAGATCCCGTCTGCGGTCGCAGGGATGATCCAGGGGATCATACTCTTCTTCGTTCTGGGATCGGAATTTTTTATCAAATATAAATTGGTGGGGAGGGCGAAATAATGTTGATAGCGATCTTGGCTGCTGCTGTCGGCGCAGCGACCCCATTACTTTTTGCCACCCTCGGTGAGATCTATACCGAAAAGTCGGGGAATCTCAACCTCGGCGTGGAAGGCATGATGATCATGGGTGCGGTCATCGGTTTTGCGACCGGCTACCAAACCGGAAATGCGATGCTCGCGATGCTTGGAGCGATGCTTGCAGGTGCCGTCGGAGCGGCGGTATTTTCCCTGCTAACGATCACACTTCGTGCCAATCAGGTCGTGACGGGGCTTGCCTTGACGATCTTTGGGACCGGATTCTCCAGCTTTGTGGGAAAAAATTATGTCGGGATGTCCGCGCCGGAAAGCGTAAAAACATTTTTTCAGACGATGGAGGTCCCGGTACTCGGCGATCTTCCGCTGATCGGAGAAGTGTTCTTTAAGCAGAATATTTTTGTCTACATCAGTTATCTGCTCGTCGGGCTCACGATCTTCTACTTCAAAAGAACGCGCTGGGGGCTCGATCTTTGCGCGGTCGGAGAGAGTGCTGCGGCAGCGGATGCCTCGGGCATCCATATCGAGCGATACAAATATGTCCATACGATATTCGGCGGTGCGCTCGCCGGGCTTGGCGGAGCTTATCTGTCGCTCGTCACCATTCCGGTATGGCAGGACCATGTGACCGGCGGAAGAGGATGGATCGCAGTCGCGCTCGTCATCTTCGCTTCGTGGAAACCGTCTAAGGCGATGCTCGGTTCGATCTTATTCGGTGGACTGGATATACTCGGTTTCCGTTTGCAGGGGATGGGCATCCATATCTCGCAATATCTGATCGATATGCTCCCGTATCTGTGCACGATCTTCGTGATCATCGTCAGCACGCGCAAAGACCGACCGGAGGATCGACCGCCGAAGGATCTGGCGGTACCTTATTTCAGAGAAGAAAGATAATTTTTTATAAGACATGTCGGAGATGGCATGTCTTTTTTATTTTCGTCGATCGAAAGGATCGAGATCGCAAAGGATCGCTCCTTCAAAAAATTGGTTATAAACAAATAACGCATGACTTGCGAAAGAGTCCTCTTTATCCAAAAAGTAAATCACATTGACGATTCTGAGTCCGAATGCTATACTTATCAGTAATAAGTTTTAATACTTAAGGTGAAACAAAAGGAGGATGCGTATGCTTTATCAAACGACGGAAAAGCACGAAGAACTGCGTGCACAGGTAAGAGGATTTGTCGAAGCGGAAGTCAAGCCGATCACATTTATGCTGGACAAAAACAATGAATTCCCGCACGAGGCTTTCAAAAAGATCGCTCAAAACGGATGGATGGGGATCCCTTTCCCGAAGAAGTACGGCGGAGCGGGACTGGATAATATAAGCTATGCGATCGCGGTGGAGGAACTTTCGCGAGTGGATGGAGGGACCGGGGTAATCCTGTCGGCTCACACATCGCTGGGAGCTTACCCGATCTATGCGTATGGGACCGAAGAGCAAAAAATGAAATACCTCAAGCCGCTCGCGACCGGAGAAAAGATCGGGGCATTCGGTCTCACGGAAGAAAACGCCGGATCGGATGCCGGCGGGACCGAGACGACGGCAGAACTTGTCGGCGATCACTATATCCTCAACGGCGGTAAGATCTTTATCACCAACGCGATCGTTGCGGATACCTATATCGTATTTGCATCGACCGACCCGGAGCAGGGAACACGCGGTATCTCCGCTTTCATCGTAGAAAAAGGATGGGAAGGATTTTCCTTCAGCGACCATTATGACAAGATGGGGATCCGTTCGTCGATCACGGCAGAGCTGATCTTCAACAATGTAAAGGTGCCGAAAGAGAACCTGCTCGGAAAAGAAGGAGAAGGTTTCAAGATCGCGATGGGAACGCTGGACGGCGGACGGATCGGGATCGCGGCACAGGCACTTGGCATCGCACAAGGTGCTTATGAAGCGGCTTTGGAATACACCAAAGAACGTGTTCAATTCGGCAAGCCGATCGCTTCAAACCAGGCGGTAGCTTTCAAATTGGCGGACATGGCGACAAAACTCAGAACTTCAAGACTTTTGATCTACAGTGCGGCAAGCCTCAAGGACGCCGGCGTACCTTACGGATTGGAGTCGGCGATGGCGAAGCAATACGCATCCGACCGATGCCTTGAGATCGTAAACGATGCGCTTCAGCTTCACGGCGGATCCGGCTATATGAGAGGGATGGATGTCGAGCGTGCGTATCGCGATGCGAAGATTACGACGATCTACGAGGGGACCAATGAGATCCAGCGTGTCGTTATCGCAGCGCATATCATCGGAAAACAGCCGAAGACCGAAGGCAAGGTGCCGAAGAAGAAGACTGCCATCACCGGCGAGCGCAAGAAGATGATCTTCAAGGACGGCAGTGCACAAGACCGGGTCAACGCATTGGTCGAAGCACTCAAGAAAGACGGATACGACTTTACCGTGGGCATCGATCCGGAAACGCCGATCAATGTGGCGGATCGTGTGGTCAGCGTCGGAAAAGGGATCGGCGAAGAAAAGAATATCGAGCTTGCATACGATCTTGCGAAACAGGCGGGAGCGGCAGTCGGTTCTTCAAGACCGGTCGCGGAAACATTGCGCTACTTGCCGATGAACCGATATGTCGGAATGTCGGGACAAAAATTCAAAGGAAATCTATATATCGCTTGCGGGATCTCCGGAGCAGGACAGCATCTTAAAGGGATCAAGGACGCATCCACGATCGTTGCGATCAATAACAACGGCAATGCACCGATCTTCAAGAACTGCGACTACGGTATCGTCGGCGATCTGATGGAGATCATGCCGCTGCTTACCAAGGCATTGGATAACGGAGAAGAGAAAAGACCGGCACCTCCTGCGAAGAAGATGAAGCGGTCCAGACCGAAAAAAACGGAACCGAAGCACAAGAGCTATGTATGTACCGGATGCGGTTACGAATACGATCCGGAAGTCGGCGATGTCGAAAATGAGATCTATCCGGTGACTACTTTTGAAAAACTTCCGGAAGAGTGGATCTGTCCGGATTGCGGCTCTGCGAAAGATGAATTTATCGAATCCTAAAATTTTTTGGCGGATGATCGGATAAAGGAAATAAGAAAAACAAAAAAGAATGTTGTTGCAATGTATGGGGAGGACAAAGTGCAGAACTTTTCCATCTTGCGGACATCGGCTCGAAACAACAAGATCACATTAATATTCTGAGCGGAGCATTTTCCGCTTGAAGTCGGATTGAAAGGAACTGAAAATATGTATTGTGTAAGAAAGTTAACAGAAGATCTGTATTGGATCGGCGCGAACGACCACCGCTTATCCTTGTTTGAAAATATCCACCCGATCCCACGAGGGGTATCCTATAACTCCTATATCCTGTTGGATGAAAAAACGGTCGTGTTCGATACGGTGGATTGGTCGGTATGTCGTCAGTTTTTGGATAATCTGGCAGCGGTACTGGACGGCAGAGATCTCGATTATCTTGTCATCAACCACATGGAGCCGGATCATGCCGCTTCGATGGAAGAAGTGCTGCTTCGTTATCCGAATGTAAAGATCGTCAGTACCGAAAAAGCATTCATGTTGATGCACCAATTCGGATTTGATGTGGAAGATCGAAAGATCCAGGTCAAAGAAGGCGACAAGCTGTCCTTCGGCAAGCATGAGTTCGTATTCGTGGAAGCACCGATGGTACACTGGCCGGAAGCGATGGTAAGCTATGATACGAAAGACAAGATCCTCTTCTCGGCGGATGCTTTCGGATCATTCGGAGCGTTGGACGGAAAAATGTTCAACGACGAAGTGAATTTCGATCGTGATTGGATCGATGATGCCAGAAGATATTACACCAATATCGTTGGAAAATACGGACCTTTTGTTCAAAAACTTCTTAAAAAAGCGAGTGCTTTGGAGATCAAGATGATCTGCCCGCTGCATGGACCGGTTTGGAGAAATAATTTCGAGTACTTCATCGACAAGCATGACAAATGGAGCCGTTATGAGCCGGAAGAAAAAGGCGTTATGATCGCTTATGCGTCGATGTATGGAAACACTGAGACTGCAGCGCAGGCATTGGCGACCAAGCTGGTGGAAAGAGGGCTTACGAATGTATCGATGTATGATGTCTCAAGCACTCATGTGTCTTACCTGATCTCGGAGGCGTTCCGCGTGAGCCATATCGTGCTTGCATCCGTAACTTACAATCTTGAGATCTATCCGGTGATGAAGAGTTTCTTGGAAGATATGAAGGCACTCAACCTTCAAAGAAGAAATATCGCGATCTTGGAGAACGGATCGTGGGCGGTCCGATCCGGTGATCTGATGACCGAGTTTGTGGATAAAGAATTGAAGATGATGGATCTGATCGGCGATCGTGTGACTGTAAACTCATCTTTGACCAAAGAAAACGAAGCGGACCTGGACGCATTGGCTGATGCGATCATCGAATCGATCAACGAAAAATAAGACCGAAAGAGATCACGAAAAAGAATTACTTTGATCGTAGGATCTTGATATCCCCCTGAAACAGACAGGCAAACGACCTGCGTTTCAGGGGGATCTTTTATGTAGCGATAAGCTCCCTGATCACCGGAGCTTGGTCGGAGAATTTTATGCTGATACTAAAACCGATTTGAGCCTATCGTATCGATCCGCTCTCTATGGATATTTCCCGACATTTATTGGACCGCCGTATCGATCACATTGAGTAAAGGATGGGAAGGATCGCTATGCTTTCTATCGGGTTTTAGTATGATATCCTTTAGACCCACCTCTTGGCAACATTTTTATAGTCGGACATGAAGCGATCGGAAGGATGGCTCTCTCCAATGAAAAAACCGCTGAATTTACTCAGCGGCTATACTTTATACTATTATTCTTTTGAGTTATCGATATGAATGATCCGTGCTCCGAAAAAGATCCAACGAAGTGGTCGCAAAACACCGACCTCGCACAAACTATCATAATAAACCACAGTTTCTTATTATTTTCGTGTGAAGATCTTAAATTGCAACAGCCTCTATACTTTATTCCCCTTGAAATCGGATCACGCCGTCTTCGGAGATGCCCGTCACCATAGCGAGCGATTCGACATGGTAGCCTTTTTCGCGGATGCGATCGCCTCCGCCCTGAAAGACCTTTTCGACCACAGCACCGACGCCTACGACATGACAGCCTGCCTGTTCCGCGATGGAGATCAGTCCGAGTGCCGCCTCGCCATGCGCCATAAAATCGTCGATGATCAAAATGTTTTCACCCGGTGTAAGATAGCTCTTGGTCACTTTGGCAAGGCTGACAACACCCTTTGTAAAAGATCGGATCTCAGCACCGTAGTATCGCTCCGTCATCGTGTTGGGCGTGGATTTTTTGGCAAAGACCGCAGGGATCATTCCCAGGTGGATCGCGGTAACGACAGCGATCCCGATGCCCGATGCCTCGATCGTAAGGATCTTGTCGATCTTTTTGTGTCCGAACAGACGCGCAAATTCTTTGCCCATCTCGTTCATCAATTCGGTATCCATTTGGTGATTGATAAAGGAATCGACCTTGATGATCCCGCCTTCACGACCGATCCCGTCTTTTTTTATACGCTCGACTAATGATCTCATCCGAGTTCCTCGCTTTTATTTGGGTGATAGATCGAGTACACATTCTTGCCTCGTTTTTTGGACTCATACAGCGCACGATCGGATGCGTCATACAGCTCCTGGAATTTTTTCCCGTGCATCGGAGCGATCGCGATACCGATGCTGGCGCGACTGACATGATCGATCCCTTCCATCGTGATCGATCCGATTTTATCGAGGATCGCCTCCGCTTTTTTCTCTATAAAGGCAACATCCGGACAGTTTTTGAGGAATACGACAAATTCATCGCCTCCCATCCGTCCGATCAGGTCATCCTTTCGGAACATCTGGGTCAGTTCGTCACCGACGATCTTGAGGAATCTATCGCCTTCCAGATGCCCGTAGGTGTCGTTGAGCGTTTTGAAATCGTCCAGATCCATCGAATAGAATGCACCGATCTCTCCGTTCATACAGCTGCTCAGATATTCTTCCATACGGCTGATCAATCCGTCGCGGTTGAACAGACCGGTGAGATAATCCGTTTCCGCTTTTTGGCGAAGCATCTGAGTTGCTTTGATATCCTGATCGATATCATTTACATAGATAAAGCAAAGGATGTCTCCGCTGCCGACCTCTTTGACGATCCGCATCGTTGCACGTACCCAGTAATATCCGCTTCGTCCGTTGATCCTTCGCCGATATTCGACGCTTCGGTCCACATTTCCCATATTGTAGTTGCGGAAGATGGACTCGATATTGAATTCGCTGAGGAAGTTCTCGACATCTTCAGGGTGGACATAGGTGCCGATAATGAATTGCAAGCGGCGGATGTAGTTGTAAGAAACATTGTCCGAATTGCGGAACCCCTGATCGTCCGAGTTGATCGTGATGCTGTTTTGAGACACATTGATGGTCGCGCTGAACAATGCACCGGAGATCATCAGCTTGTTTCGTTCCGTCTCTCTGGAAAGTTTGAGTTGGATCTCTTTTTCTTCGGTGATATCTCGGACACTGCCGATCACACGATATTTGCCGCTATCGGAAACTCTTGTCAGCATGACGCGGACCCATCGAGGTTCGCCGGTATTTGCATGGAGTATCTTGATGATCCCGGAAGAAAATTCGTTTCCGGAAGCCATTTCTTGACGCATACGAGCGATCTCGATCCCGACGCCGGTATCTGCCCAGCTCCACTGGGTCATGGTATCGATCGCAAAGCCGGTATAATCCTCCAGGTTGTAGCCGAGGAAATTTCCTTTGTGAAAATTGATCACGCCTGTTTCGATATCATATTCAAATACACGGCTCTCCATATGAGTTCCGGCAACGAGTCGGAGGTTTTCGTTCGTGCTTCGGAGGTCGTCTTCGGTTTTTTTGACCAAAGTCGCATCGATCACAACACTGTAAAATTTGAAGGAGCCGTTGTTTTCTTTGACAACGGTCATCTGATCGATGACCCAGATCGGCTGATCGTTTTTGCCGATCACACGATATTCCAGATCGATCTCGCGATTGTGATACAGCCGGTCTTCGTTGATCGTATCTCGAACCATTTGCCGATCTTCTTCGCAGACCATCTGATAAAAGCTGTTGTTGTATTTGATATCAAGGTCGGTATCATTTGCGTCTAAAATACGCAGATAGCCCTCGCTGATATATTCGATCGTTCCCTGCTCATCCGCATCGAATCGGATGACACCGCCACGGATCCCGTTGGTGAGCCGTTCGACTTGATATTGTGCCTCCATCAGTTTTTTGGTATGTTTTGAGTTGAGCAGGTAGGTCATTACGAAAGAAACGGCGATCACCAGCGTGATCAGCGCAGTGCTTTCATAGAACACCCTCTTGATCGGTCCGGAGTGGAGGTCGATCGCATCCTGTGTTGCGACCTGAAAAATATACCAATCCGAGATCCCCACCGGCGCAAAATAAGCGATACGGGAAGTACCGTTCTTCACATAATAATGCGTATATCCGGATCGCGATCTTTCGATCTGATCTTTCATCCGGTCAAAGGAATAGGACGAAGCGAAACGAAGCGGTCTGAAAACTTCCCAAAAGGATCGGTCCGCGATCTGCACCGTACTTTTATCGCTCGAAATGATCAGCGGGATGCCGTCTTGGGTCACGATATTGGCAAAGCCCATGTGACTGTAATCGGACATCTGCGATTCATCCGAGAATCTGGATTTTGATACTTGTCCGAGTAGATATCCGGCATTTTCGATCTTGTACAACATACAGACATGGTCTTTGAACAAAAAGATCCTATCCTGTGTCAGGATATCCGTCGGGACCTCCGGAGGGTATCCTTCATTTTGAGAGCTTGCCACATGGACCGGTCTTGCGTCCGAAGTATAGAGGACGAGCTGATCAAAGCGGCTCCCGCCTACATATCCGTCCAAGAAAGCTTTGTTTTGTATATCATCCATCGGATCGATGAGACGAGACGAGGAGAGCGCGAGTTCCTGTTGGTACAACTCGGTCTGATAATTGATGATCTTGATATTTTTGCTGGCGAATTCCCGTACGCGAAGCTGTATCCCTTTGTTCAGTTGAGCTTCCGTAAGCATTTTGAATCCGATGAGCGCAAAGATCGCCAAAAGAAACAGGATGGGTCCCCAGTTTTTTATATTCCACAATTCTTCTTTTTGTCTAAACATTACCTAACCCTTTTTATTAGAATACTTCAGTCCATACCTAGTCAATATTATAAGCCTCGAGAGTTCTATTTTCAAGAGTAATTTTGTGTTTTTCTCAATGGGCGTAAGGTGCTTCGGGTTGCGTGAAAAATCGATTTACGTTATAATAGCGACAACGATAGATCTTTTTGTTATCACGATGTCGATAGGTGGAGAAAGGGGGATGGGGATGGAGTACCCCGCTTATGTGGGCGAAGTTTTTTCGCGTTTACAAAAAAATGGTCATCAAGCCTACCTTGTCGGGGGCTGCGTGCGAGACCATCTGATGGACAGAGCGGTCTCGGACCTCGATATCACGACGGATGCGCTGCCGAGCGAAGTACAGCGGATCTTTGCGGATCATCCGCAGCATGCCGCAGGGCTCAAGCATGGTACGATCACAGTCTTTTTTGATAAAGAGGGGGTCGAGATCACGACTTTTCGGCAGGACGGGGAATACAAGGATGCTCGTAGACCGGAGAGGGTGTTTTTCAGCAAGACCTTGCAGGAAGATCTGCAGCGGCGTGATTTTACGATCAATGCTCTCGCTTTTTCGCCACGGGACGGACTTGTCGATCTTTTTGGCGGACGATCGGATATGCAGGATAAGATCATTCGTGCGATCGGAGACCCTCGTGAGCGTTTCAGTGAAGACGGATTGCGGATACTCCGCGCGGTGCGCTTTGCCTCACAGCTCGGCTTTGTGATCGAAGAGCGGACTTATGCGGCGATGCTGGAGATGCTGCCGATCCTCGAGAAGATCTCGGCTGAGAGAAAAGCGGTCGAGCTGGTCAAAACGCTGATGGGAAGATCCGCCGCGTCGGTCCTCATGGCATATCCCGAGATCTTTGCAACGATCGTTCCCGAGGTCCTGATGATGAAAGGTTTCGATCAGAACAATCCGCATCATATCTACGATGTGCTCGAGCATACGGCATGGGTGATCCATCATACGCCTTTTTCCAAAGACCTGCGACTGGCGGCTTTTTTTCATGATATGGGCAAGGTGCATACCTATACCGAGGCGGACGGTATCGGACATTTTTACGGTCATGTGAAGGTCTCCGAGGAGATCGCCGCAAAAACGATGCACGCGCTCAAGATGGACCGGCGCACGATGAAGGAAGTCCGAATGCTGGTGCGTTATCACGACGCACAGATCCTTTGCACCAAAAGATCGGTCAAACGTTGGCTCGATCGGATGGGGGAGGAATCTTTTTTTAAGCTGCTGGATCTCAAGCGCGCCGATTCTCTCGCTCAGGCGCCGGAATACTACGGGAGGCTGGAGGATATCAAAGAAGTGCGTGCGATCGCGGAGGAGATCATCGCCGAGCAGGAATGTTTTCAGCTCAAGGATCTTGCGGTGGACGGAAGAGATATGATGGAGCTCGGACTTTGCGGTCGATCGATCGGAGAAGCGCTGGCTTTGGCATTGGAAGCGGTGATCGAAGAGAAGGTCTCAAATGATCGCAGGGAACTGATACGATATATAAAAATGAACTATCCGGCGGAGCGGTGAAGAAGACCACATTTGCGCCTTGAAGCGACAATGTCGGGCGCATCGGATCCTGCTTCGTTGATAGAATAAAACTGATGTGAAAGGACGGATCATGCAACCAAATAAGATCATAGATCTTGAACAGGCAAGACATACGATAAGGAGGAAAAAACCGCTCGGCGAGATCTCGATAATGAGAGTGTTCTCGATGTTTGCGGTGATCGCGATCCATTTTTTGAATATACCGGTCAGCCAGGTGCTCGTCGGATCGAAAGGGCATGGCAATTTTTTCATGCTCCGATCCATGCTCGTGTTTGCGGTGCCGAGTTTTCTTTTCGTGAGCATGATGATGCTGACCTACGGTTTGGACGGGAAAAAGCTTGATGTCCTCGATCTTTATAAAAAGAAATTCGTTCGGATCGCCATCCCGTACCTGCTCTGGAGTGCGGCATATCAGTTCATCCTGATCCTGACGGGAAATGTCGAGCCGGCGAAGATCCTGAACCCCAAGAGCATATCCTACCTGCTCCTCTATGGGAAAAGCTACGAGCATCTCTATTTTATGATCATCCTGCTGGAGCTGTTCCTGGTCGCTCCGATACTGATACCGATCGCCCGAAAAGTCAAAGATTCCTGGACCTCGGCGATCGCGATCGCCTTCGGTACGCAGATGGTCATCTATGTGCTCAACCGATTTTATATACGCGATCATTTTACGATGATACAGTCCACCTTCCTGTGGTACTTCTCCATCGCTTTTATCGGGCTTTGGTTCGGATGCAACTATGAGCGGAATCTCAAGACGGTGCAGCGTCATCAGAACAAGCTCTTCATCGCGCTTGCGTTGTCGGGCATCATCTACAGTTATTACAGCCGGCTGCTCTGGCAACAGATGTGGAACGAAGTCGTGTTCGACACCTTCTTCTACACGCTCGATCTGCATCTCTATATGCTGCTTTGTACTCTCGGATCGCTCCTGATCGCCAAATGGGTCGTCAGCTATCCGATCGATCCGATGGGCAGGAAGAAAAGATCCTACCGATTCTTTATGTGGCTCAGTCCGCTGACCTATGGGATCTATCTGATGCACCCGGGGCTGACCTATCTCGTGCGAAAATTGATCGAGTCCCGCAGTTCTTTTCTGTGGACATTGGTCGTCGCATGCGGTGTGCCTCTGACGGCAGCTTTGTGCGGAAAGATCACCGAGTGGATGCAGGACATCCCCGTTCTGTCGCTGGCTTTTGGCAACGGGCTGATCCCGAAAAAAAAGAAAGCATGATGTTTTGGCGATACGGAATGGCGGATGCTTGGACTTCAAAATCCGGGCGGCTTATGATATAATGAAGAAAAGATCTTCGGATAAAACAGGAGGTGTCTTATGATGAAACTCGTGATCGCCATCGTGCATAATGACGATGTGCATAAACTGAGAAATGCTTTGATCGAAAATGATTTTCGAGTGACAAAACTTGCTACGAGCGGAGGATTTCTGCGTTCAGACAATGCGACCCTGCTCATGGGAGTCGAAGAAGAACGATTGTCTGAGATGCTGGATCATATCCGCGAGCTGTGTCATACGCGCAATGAACTGGTGGTCTCCCCTGTTTCTGAATTTTTTACAGCCGGACCTCACATGGGACTGCCTTTGGAGGTCACCGTAGGCGGTGCGACGGTATTTGTACTGGACGTGGATCAGTTTATCAAGATCTAGACGATGAAGTTACTATTTTTGATGTCAGCTTGTTTTGTGGGGGCATTTGTCGATGCGATCGCCGGAGGTGGCGGTCTGATCACGCTGCCGGCGTATATCATATCGGGAATACCTACTCATCAGGCGCTGGGAACGAATAAATTTTCCTCTTCGTGGGGAACGCTTTTGGCGACTGCCAAATTTGCAAAAGAAAAGAAGATCGACTTTGCGTTGATCAAATATTTGTTGCCGATGGCTCTGTTGGGAGCGGTGCTTGGTGTTCGCGCGGTATTGCTGGTGGATCCTCGGGTGCTCGCTCCTCTTGTTATGGTCGCGATCCTGATGGTCGGGCTATATACATTGTTTTCAGGGTCGGTCGGGATGGAGGATCTCTATCAGGGTGCGGATAAGAATGCAAGGTTCATAGGGATGCTGCTGGTTTTTGTGATCGGCTTCTATGACGGATTTTTCGGACCGGGCACGGGAACTTTTCTGGTATTTGCTTTTATCAAGCTGTTCAAGTTTGATTTTCTGCATGCCAATGCCAATGCAAAACCGATCAATCTGATGAGCAATGTCGCGTCTCAGATCGTCTTTGCGCTCCATGGCAAGATCCTGTTCTTATACGGACTGCCGATCGCTGCGGCAATGATGCTCGGCGGTTACCTCGGCGCAAAGACCTCGATCAAGAACGGCTCGAAGATCATCAAGCCCCTCTTTGTGCTCATGTCACTCGCCGCATCCGCCAAACTGTTTTGGGAATACTTTTTGTAAGAAGGACGCTCATAGGCTTTTCGAGCGCAGGCAAAAGTTTTGAACTTGAACTTTTGGGAAGAAATATAGACTATGTCGGCTATGTCCGGCAGGAGCATGTATCACAAGATCTTTGGATCGAAATAACAAAGGATCAAATATATTTTTAGAAGGAGTTTTTATGGTGAAGTTGATATCTTGGAATGTGAATGGTTTGCGTGCAAATCTGAAGAAGGGTTTTATGGATTATTTCAATGAGATCGATGCGGATATGTTTTGCATGCAGGAGACGAAGATGCAGCAAGGTCAGGCGGAGATCGACATCCCTGCTTACAAGGAATACTGGAACAGTGCAGAGAAGAAGGGGTACTCGGGGACTGCGATCTTCAGCAAGCAGGAGCCGATCTCGGTGAGTTATGGGATCGGGATCGAGGAGCATGACAAGGAAGGGCGTGTGATCACGGCGGAGTATGAGCATTTTTATCTCGTGACTTGCTATACGCCGAATTCCAAATCGGAGCTGGAGCGTTTGGAGTATCGTCAGGTATGGGAGGATGCTTTCCGTGCATTTTTGCAAGATCTGGATGCGAAAAAGCCGGTCGTTCTTTGCGGAGATCTCAATGTGGCGCACAAAGAGATCGATCTGAAGAATCCGAAGACGAACCGTCGTTCGGCGGGATTTACCGATGAAGAAAGAAACAAGTTTACTGAACTGCTCGATGCAGGATTCGTCGATACTTTCCGTTTCCTTTATCCGGACAAAGAGGGTGCTTACACCTGGTGGTCTTATTTTGGGAAAGCGCGTGAAAGAAATACGGGCTGGAGGATCGATTATTTTGTGATCTCGGACCGTATCAAGGATAAGATCGTCCGTGCGGAGATCCACGCCGAAGTGATGGGCTCGGACCATTGCCCGGTGTTGCTGGAACTGGATTTTTAGATCTGATCAAAGATCGAGCGGAATGATCTGATTTCGTCTTTAGAAAAAAGAATTTTTATACCAAGAAAGAGCATTTGCGTTGACGAGACCCCCGAACCGGAGATCCGGTGCGAGGGTCGGGGGCGGATGCTCTTTTTTATATGCCGGATCCTTTTCGCTTGGCAGTATAGGAGTTTTGCTGAGCGGTATTTTGGAAACTGTAACCAAATTTTTACTTTTTCACAAAAGAAGTATGTTATAATGGGTCCTTAAGGGGATTCGGTCATACCGAATGAGGAGGAATGATGAAGGTACTTATTCTTACTTGCAAGTTTGGCATGGGGCACTATTCTGCGGCAAAGTCGATCGAACAAAAACTGAGGGCGCATTATCCGGAGGTAAAAGTAGGTTCGTTAGACCTGCAGGATTACTATCAGCCGAGCCCGAAGAAGTTGATCAAAGACTTTTGGAGGGAGATCAAAAATCTGAAGATCATTTTGGACGATGAGGATCATGACGGTTTGATCCCGTCTGATAAGAGCGGTTGGACAAAAGAGATCGAGGAGGTCAAGATCGTGGATCTTTTTGAGCTGGCTTATCCGGAGTATATCGCGATGATATATAAGATCTATGGCTCGATCGTCGATAAGGGGGCAAAGCTGGCAAACCTGATCTACAAAAAATCAGACGAAGTTCCGCCATCGGAGAGCAAAGCGTTGGAACGGGTCTATAATCATGTACTGGGTAGTGCGACGAAGCTCCTTCACAAAGAAAAGCCCGATCTGATCATATCGGCATTTTCCGTGTGTTCCGAAGTTATTTCGGATTACAAGAAGCTATCGCAAAACGACCTGCCGTTGATCACGGTGATCACGGACATCTATCCGCATGCGACCTGGATCAATGAGAAGACCGATCATTATCTGGTCGCTGTTGAAGAAACGAAGGAGGCTCTGATATGCAACGGCGTAGAGCCGGAGCGCATCGTAGTAGTCGGGATGCCTTTGAGTCCGAAGTTTGAGATGCTGAGAGACAAAAGCTTTGTAGAAGAAAAAGCGGAGCGGTTTGCGCAAGAGAGCGTCCTGGAGAAGCTCCAAGACCAAGAAGCCGAGCGGGATAAAAGTGGAGAAAATGGCAACGATGATGCGGACAAAGGAGCGGGAGCCCTTTCTTCCGAGAGCGGAGAGACCGCATCGGAGAATGAAGATCGGGCGACCTCAAGCAAAGTGTCCGGCAATGGAAAGTTGTCACCCGTGATATTTAAGAAGAGCGGAGACCTTTCTTCATCCGATCAAAATCGTAAGCGAAAGCTTCTGATCATGGGAGGAGGGCTTGGGCTTGTACCGACGAGCATACCATTCTACGAAGCACTTGATAGTCGGCTGGGCATGGAGACGACTGTGATCACCGCAAAAAATCGGAACTTATATAAAAAGCTCCATGGGAGATTTGAAAATGTCCATGTACTTGGCTTTGTCGATGATATCAAAGAAAGGATGCTCGATTCGGATCTTTTGCTTTCAAAATCCGGAGGGATCACCACTTTTGAGTCGATATATGCCGAGCTTCCGATGGTGATCTTCAAGCCTTTCCTGCAGCAGGAGATCAGCAATGCGGAGTTTGTGAAAACCAAGGAGCTGGGGATCGTGCTCTCGTCCAAGATGAGCAAGATCGATCGTGATGTCGATGAGATCGTGGAGTTGCTTTTTGATGAAGAGCGGCTGCAAAAGATGAAAGAAAATATGCGTGAGATCGTCAGACAGATCGACGAAGACGGTGTTTTGCGTGTGATCGAAAAGGTCCGCGCAGAGCTTGCACAAGAGCATGGCGGTGTATCTGAAAAAGAAGTACCGATCGATATTCAAAAAAATCGATCGAGATCATGGATGGGTCGAAAAGACTCGGACCGATCTTCGGTCGGAAAAAAGGAGTAAAGAAATGAAAAGAATAACAGCGTTATTGTTGGCGGGGATCTTGGTGTTCGGAGCGATCGGATGTAGCAAAAACGATCATGGATCCACTACACCTGAAAATGGACAAACTCAAGATGCGATGACAGTGAAAGAGATGAAAGGTCAGGAATTGATCGACTTTATGGCAGATGAAGACAGATCGCTGGATGCCCTGTTGATCGACGTACGATCTGCGGATGAGTATGCAGAAGGACATATCGAGCATGCGGTCAATATCCCTCATGATGAGTTTGAGTCCAGGCTGACCGAGATCGAAGGATACAAAGATCATCCGGTCATTCTGTACTGCAACACGGGAAACAAAAGCGGTAAAGCGGCACAGACTTTGATCGATAACGGATTTAAAGTGGTGTATAATGCGGAGGGCGTGAAAGACTTCCAATACGAATTGGTAAAATGATCTCGGTAAAAAGTTTGTACACTTGATTTTGAAAAGGGGCTATTGCATTTCAAGACCTTCACACAAAATCGATAAACCTGTGGTTTACGATGATACCTTGCGTGAGATCTGTGTTTTGCAACAGCCCCTTTTTGCTTCGCATAGCAAATATGCTTCGATCTCGCGATCCTATCGGATCTTGTACGATGGGATCGCTGAGTATTTATCGGGGAAGAGCGGCGGTCTATGGATCGTGTTTATAAACCAGTTGGTGTTTTTTTTCGCTGTGGTGGTCAAATAATTCAAGCACATATCCGCCGGACTCCCCGATCCCATAGCCCAAGAGACCTTCCGTTTGAAAGATCGGTTTACTCTCAGCGGTTTTCAGGTCAAATAAAATGATCTTGTCTGAGTAGAAGATGTGTAGAAGATCTCCCTGTAAGGCATAATTCAGATATGCATCGATCTCAGGTATGCTATAAGAGGGATCTTCTCTATCGATGATTCGGATCTTGAGATCTCCAAATACAGAGTTCGCGGAATAGACGGTGAACCGTTCATTGCTCACTGCGCGAGACCCGATCGCACCGATCTCTTTGCTCCAAAGGATCCGATCCGTTTTCAGATCATATGTATGAACAAAGCATCGATCGTTTTCTCGGGTAAAAAAAGTTACGACACCTTTCAAAATATTTACTCTCTGGTAAGGGGATAAGATCCTGTGACCCGGAGAGAGTGCATAAAGTTCTTTGTTTTGAACATTGTAGCATTTCATGATGCCCGGTATCTCTTTGGGATAAAGGGGCTTATCTTCCAGGGACTCTTCATCGATCTCATACCATACCAGATAAGGATGTTCGTAAGCAAGTGCGATCGGATGGGAGTAGCGATAGATCGGCTCAAGAGATGGGGTGGAGATCCGGTATTCCCATAGGATCGTCTCGCCGGAAGACATTATATCGCCGGTAAAAAAAATATGATCTTCCCCTGCGAACAATTCGCGGACCACTCCGTAGTGTTCGAACTTCAGATCGAGCATTTTTTGAGTTTTCTCGCTTGCAAGATCATACCGATACAGAGTCGCGGCATATCCAAATTGTGCCATAGGCATACTGTGTTCATCGGTATAATAAATAAAATTTTTGCTGATGCTTGCATCGGATGGGCTCATGCCTGCTTTGAGATCTAATGTCTTGATCATGGAGTGACGATCGGGATCGGTTTGGGTCGTAGAGTCGACCCGGGCACAGGCGGTAAGACAGATCAAAGAGAAAGCGAGACATAAGACATGAGATGGCTTTAACATGATTTGACCTCCTTTATCAAATCAATAAAAATATTCCAGCCTCAATATAACATAAAAAGGAACAGAAAACAATATATTTTCAAAAAACGAGCTTCTGTATAAAGTCGGAATGAAAAGGCTCTTTTGATCCGATCATAAAAACATAGTCGGATATTCTTCTGATTTGGATCGGAGGTCTTTTTTGTATTGAAAATGCAGCTCGATCGTTTTAAGTGATCTCAAGAAGGATATAAGCAATAATAGCGAAAAATTTTGCTTCCTTTTATATAGAACAGTATCCGGCGTATTATATTTTAAGATAAAAAGTACATGAAGATCTTTTGCTCAAGATCGAACAAAAAATGAAAAACTTATAAAAACGAAAATAAACCTTGTAATCTACGTTTGCTTATTGTATAATATTTGATGTGTTTAATTTTAGAATGCGATGATATGGAAGGTTGCTGGATGAAAACCAGGTAATTTCCGTGGAGTATGCAACATCAAGAATGCTGCGACTGAAAG
>JAUMYO010000034.1 GCA_030528605.1 Peptostreptococcaceae bacterium
GATCCATGATTTTAGAAAGAAGGGCGTTATGAAGATACATCAGATCACCGAGAGGAATATCGTCTTTACATTTGAATATCCGGAATGGGATCTGAATCTGCATCTGATCCTGGGCGAGCATCGGGATTATCTGATCGATACGGGCATGGGGCGCGAGAATATCGATCCGATCCTGAATTTTCGCAGGGAGCGTCAGCGGAACAAGGAATTGATCATCGTCAACACCCATTATCATTTTGACCATATTTGGGGCAACTATCTTTTTAAGGATCATCTCATCATCGCGCATCGGGATGCCCCTCGAATGATCGAGCAGGATCGGGATCATGCGGTCAAAAGATATCACGAGTTTTGGAGCGACGAGATCGAAAAGGTGCTGCCCCATCTTTTGGTCAGCGATGAGCTCTATTTTGCGGACGATAAGATCCTGCTCTTCGTCGCCTCGGGTCATTCGATCGACGGACTGTCGGTGCTGGATGAGATCGACGGCGTGCTGAATGTCGGCGACAATATCGGCGATACGATGGAGCAGCTCGTTCCCGAACTCGAATGCAGCACCGAAGAATATCGACAAGCATTAGAAAAATATCAGGCACTGAACTTCCGACATCTCGTCAGCGGTCACAATATCCTCTGCGACAAAAGCGTACTGGATCGCATCCGATCTTTGTTATAACAAAAAACTGCCGGCTCACACCGACAGTTTTTTTATTCTTATTTCTTATCGATCTTTTCGAGGTTCTCGCCCTTGAGTGCAACGACGAGAGCATACATCCCCCATACCATGATGATGGCAAACGGGAATGCGGCGACGATCGATACAGTCTGAAGCATCTTCAGCCCATTCTCACTTCCGATCATGAGCGCAAGTGCAAGCAATGCGAGCAACACGCCCCAGATGACTTTTTTGCCGGTCTTCGGATCAAGATTTCCTTCCTCACTCAGCATCCCGAGAACGAAAGTCGCGGAGTCCGCCGATGTAACGAAGAAAGTACAGAGCAAGATCACGACGATGATCGAGATCGCCGATCCGAACGGATAGTGCTGAAGGACCTTAAAGAGTGCTGTCGAAGTACTACCGATCGCATCATTCACCATGTCCATGCCCTGCTCCATTCCGGTCTGGATACCGAGCGTTCCGAATACGCCAAACCATAGGAAGGATGCAAATGCCGGAACGAGCAACACGCCTGTGACAAATTCTTTGATCGTTCTACCCTTGGAGATACGAGCGATAAAGATCGCGGAGAATGGTGCCCATGCGATCCACCATGCCCAATAGAAGATCGTCCACCCGCCGTACCAGCCGCCGTCTTCGAAAGCACCGATCGCCAAAGTATTTTGTGCGAAAGTCTGGAAATATCCTCCGATGGATTCAACGATGACATTGAGCATCATCAATGTCGGTCCGACGATAAATACGGATAGGATCACGACACCGGAGATCCCGACATTCAGGTTGGAGAGGAATTTGATCCCTTTGTCCAATCCGGTGATCGCAGATGTCATAAATAGCACGGTAACGACCGCTACGATGATGATCAGCGCCGTGTTGTTTTCCGGGATCAGATCCGGGAATACGAAGTGAAGTCCCGAGTTGATCTGATAAGCACCAAGCCCCAGAGAGGTCGCGACCCCTGCAAGTGTCGCAAAGATCGCAAGCACGTCGATCATGACCCCGATCGGTCCTTTGACCTTGTCTTCTCCAAGAAGCGGAATGAAGACGGAACTGATCAGACCCGGCTTGTTTTTTCTAAACTGCATATATGCAAGCGCAAGTGCGAGCACGGAGTAGTTTGCCCATGGGTGCAGCCCCCAGTGAAGAAAGGCTTTGTTCATCGCAAACTGTGCAGCCTCTGCGCTCCCCGGTTCAGCACCCAATGGAGCGGCAAAGAAATTCAGCGGCTCCGCCACGCCCCAGAATACGAGTCCGATCCCCATCCCTGCGGAGAAGAGCATCGCAAACCAGGAGATGTTGCTGTATTCCGGTTTGGAGCCGTCGGGTCCCAGTCGCATATTCTTGTATTTACTGAAGAACCCGATCCAAATAACAAATACGACGAATGAGGTCATCGCAAGGGAGTAAAACCAGCCGAAATTGGTGACAAAAGTCGTAAAAAGCGTCGTCCCCGCAGCCTCAAAGCTCGTTGGATCAAATAGACCCCAGCCGACGACCGCGAGTGAAACGACCAGTGCGATGACATAGGTATAATTTATTTTCTTCTTCATAGATCCGTTTCCCTTTCTTTTTATGGATCCTTCGATGGAAATGATCCGGCACTCCTTATGCCGTTTCGATCGGTCAGGGCGTGCAGATCTTTTTTCACATCAAAGGGTGTTCAAAGAGAGCAAAGTTTCGCTTTGCTCTCCGTATGATCTTATGGTTTGAATACTGTCTGATCTTTTACGTCTTTTGTCAACGCATCGAGCGCAAGTTTCGTTCTTGAATCTCGAAGCTGCACCTGCTCCTCGATCGGAGTTGCAGGGTCGCCAAGCGGATATGGGATCGAGATCGTCGGTACGATACGATTTGCTCCCACGGATAGTGATACCGGTACGATATTACATAGATGAACGACAGGAATACCTGCACGCTCGATCTCTTTGACCATCGTTGCACCGCAACGAGTACAGGTACCTCAGGTCGAAACCATCAACACGCCGTCCACTTTGTCTTCCTGAAGAAGTACGAGGATCTCTTTTGCCATTCGGGATGCTTCCGCCTGTGTCGTTCCTGTTCCTACCGTAGTGTAGAAATATGGATGAAGCGAACCGTAAACGCCTTCTTTGAGAAGTTTTTTCATCGAGTCTACCGGCATGATGACATTCGGATCTGCATTCGCTGCAGCCGGGTCAAATCCTGCGTGGATCGTTTTGAACTCGCCGGATCTTAGTGTATCCATCTTGGAGATATCGTATTTGCCCCATCTTGTAGCGGATGCGGATTGGATCTTGTCCGGATTGTCCACCGGTACGATACCGCCTGTATTCATGATCGCTATGCGCGCATCCTTCAGATCTTTGATCGGCGCTGCGACAGGAACCATATCTTTTTCCGGAACCGGAAGCTCCGTTTTGTATTCTTCGCCTTTCAGCTTTTTGATCAGCATCTCGACACCACGCTCAGCCGCAGGTCTCATGCCTTCCAACCAAACCTGATTTCGGATCCCTCTGCCATAGTATCCTTCGACCTCTGCCGGAAGAAGGGTCTCGCATTTGAGGATCTTGTTTCCGTAATCTGCCATCGCTTTGGCATCCTGCTTTGTCGCCGCAGCCGATTTTCCGCCTTTAAATATAACGACTTCGTTTCGGAACATTTGTACGCCCGGGTTTTCTTCGTGCATCGAAGTGATCGCCGGTACGCCGAATTTGTCCTGTACCGCTTTGCAGATCGTTCCTGCCGCAAAACCATAACGTCCCGCCTGGAATGTCGGTCCTGCAAAGAAGATGTCAAAATCAAGTTTTTCAAGCATTCCGAGGATGATCTCTTTTGCTTCTTCTTCTCTGGATCCCATGAAGTTGTCACCGCAGATGATGGTATGTGTTACTTCTGCATCCAGCATCTGATCCAGTGCAAGTCCCGGTCCTACCGGTCCTTCTTTGATGATCGGCTCCTGATCTGCGCTTTCTTCTCCACCGATCCCAGCAAAAAATTGATTGATATATAGTACTGCTTTCTTCATTTGTCTCCTCCTAAAACTCAGCCATCGTTTTTACAGACCATCCAACGATCTGATCGCCGCAGAACATCGCATTGTTTTCCATAATGATCGATCCGTCTTCACGAACAGAAGGTCCAAGGATCTCGTCGCCTGCCCATCCGCCGGACAATCCGTCACGAGCCAGTGCTTGCAGCTCTCCGATCACGACTTTTGCCGGAGGTAGCTCGATCAGCTGCGATACATTTCCTGTCGATACCATTGCGGTCGTCTTCTTGTCCATTACCACGAGACTTTGAGATCTTCCGTCCCGTCCGGTCGCCTCGTTGCTGATACCGACGACCTTGATCCCTTGATCTTCCAATGCAACGATGCAACGAACATAGTCTGCATCCGGGTTTCCGTATCCTTCTTCCGTTACGATCGCACCGTCTGCTCCGAGGGATCGCGCGATCTGTGCCACAAAGATCGCAGAGCGTTCTTTTTGCTCAAGCGATACATTGAGGTTGGACATGATCACGCCCAGGAAGTTGATCTCTTTACCATGTTTTTTGTAAAGCTCACGGATCGTTGGGAAGTTCTGCATATCATAGGTCGACCATTTGGAAGATGCCGGCATGAAAGATCCGCTGATCATCGCGCCGTCAAGCACTTCATTCGGGTGCATGAAAGATGGCAGATAGTGGTTCATATCCCATCCGTAAAGCAGGTCATTGTAACCCATCTCTTCCATCTGAGACTGTCCTTGAAGTACCAATACGACGCTCGGCAATGAATTAACTTCCGCCGGACGCTTCGTGATCGGCTCAAGCTCGAACACTTCGGTATCTTCCGGCTGTAACTTTTCTACGGTCTTGCCAAGATATTCAGCAAATTTATGAGTCGCCATACGGATGGCAGTATTTTTTTTCTGTTGCTCATATCTTTCGAACTCTTCGTCGGTGTCGATCACCAAACAGATATTGATAAGCTGAGAGAAATAAGTGTATTTAGCACCTTCGCCACCCATGTCGATCAATCCGTCGCCAAAGCTCCCCCAGTGCATCCCTACACCAAGAACGGAGCAGTTCTTCAGCGCGTGGACCACGCCGCTTCCTGTCGGTGCAAGCTCGCCGGTGACCGCCGGGAACAATGCACGACCGTCCGGTCTTACTCGAGGCTCTACGGCTTCTTTTACCGGAACGATACGGATGTCCTCACCCGGCTTTGCGATCTGAATGTCCGCATCGGTGATATGTTTATCCGTACGGATAAATTCAAGTGCTTCTTTTTTGTTGATGGTCAGTATCCCATCCCTGTACGCGGTTTGATCTCCAAAGACAACGTCCTTTACATGGAAATTTCCAATTTCCAATCTCATTTCGTGTTCCTCCTTATATCGTAAGTTCTCTGTTATAACAAAGCTTGATAGCTTCTATTGAATGTGATTATACCATCAGCTATACACGATTGCAAATAAAAAATAACAAAGTTAAACTCGATATATTTTTCAGTCTATTTTTTAATCTATAATAAAGTTTTTCTCTCCTCACTCCCTGCTCTCTTTGAACGGAGTACTCGTAAAGCATAGCAAAGACCGCCCTCTCGGGCGGTCTTTGCTATAGGTCGCTGCGATCTCAAGACGATGAACGGGATCTCGAGCCGCAGCTTGCAGCCGGCTTGGCTGCATCATAAAGGGGGATGTTTCCTGCTTTCTGTAAAAAGTCTGTCGAGGTCAAGCCCCGACAGACTCTCTATACGGATCCTGTCAACATTCCTTTTTTATTTTGCTATGCGATCATTCTCCAACATTTTGAAGTTTAAGGATGTTAGGGTTTGCCGCATCTTTTCCTACGTTAAATTGATCCCATAGGAGATCGATCGAAACTTGGATCCCTTTGTTTTGGCTGTCAAGATCTTTTTCAGCCGGTCCGACAAAGTTTTCTACCGTTCCTGTAGTGTAAACACCCTTAGCGTCCGGATCCATCGCGACCGCCAAGAAGATATCCATTCTTTGGTCGGTTGCAGGAGCACATAGTACCAAGTTGTTCTGAAGCGCATCTTTGAAATCTTTATCTTTAAGAGCAGATAGTCTTACAAAGTCAACGCCGCCTACCTTGAAGCATTTGCTAGGATCATTCAGGAAGGATGCCAACTTAAATACATTCTCTTCCAAATGGCTTGGTGCGTATTGTTCTTTGTTGATCAAAACTGCCAGACCGAGCATTTCGTCCGCTTTGCCTATTTCTTTGCCATCCAATGCTTTTACATCGAACTTCATATTTGCAAGCTTCGCCGCGATATCGCCCACGTTAAGGATGTCTGAACGGAATGCTTGTGCATATCCCGGATACATTCTTTGGATCGTAAGCTCGATCTTATCGCTTCCTTTCGCGTTTGCAGCTGTATAAGGTCCTACTTGCTTAGGGATCGGTTTTGCATCTTTAAGCTCGGCATCAAACTCGATGTTGTTGTATCCCTTTGCTCTTTCTTTGTAAGCGTCGATACTTCCCGGCTTAGCGATCGCGTTGTAGTCCGTTGCGCCTCTCATAAAGAAATGATCGTCCACAAACCCGCTGTCGCCGATACCGTCCACGATACTCCATCCGCCTTTGAGCACTTCATTGCCATACTGTGCGTATAGCCCAAGGTCCACAAAAGTGACCCCGAAGTCTCCGGTCGTTGCTTTGGTCGTCACGTTCAAAGTGTCCGTCCAATAAGCATAACCTGTTCCTGCCAGCACTAATGATAGTGCCAAAATACCGCTGATCAGCGATCTTCTTCCTGTGCGTTTCATAAAATTTCCTCCTTTGATAAATGTGTAAGTATTTTCCCCCGAAGCTGTACATCCAGCCTCTTTACATTTATCATTATAAAACGCATCCGCAAGATCCGAAACCCTCGGGAGTCTTATCTTTGGATCTCATTTTGTCCCGTCTTTCACTCCTCTAAAGATCCTTCTCGGACCGCGAAAGATACCGACTTTGGGTACTAAAGTCCTCCCGATCTTCCACTAAAGTGGTAGATGGCTTCGGAAACTGCAGCAAATATACATATCCGCCGCCTAAGATATAGAATTTACCGTCGATCGGAAATCCGCGATCATCGACACAATAGAGTACCGGCTCCCGAAGTTCTTCCGACAATGCGATCATGCTGCTCATCTCTTTGAGACGAAGGATGATCCGCCCGTCTTCGGACGGCAGTTTCTCGACACAGATCATACGGCTGCCGTATTTTTTTATCAGTCGGATCATTTCCGCTTCCCACAGCTCGTCGCCTTCCATCACTGTTGTGAAAAAGGTGATGGATAGGAGCATCAGCAGTCCCGCCGCCGCGACGATGACAGGCCCGATGTATTTTTGCAGCGGCGGTGTCACGATCTCGGTCCGGCTCTTGACGATCTCTCCCTGCTCGACCGACTGCTCGGGCTTGGTGATATCATAATAGTTCTCACTGCTTACCGGGATCAGGATCTTGTGCGAAAATGTCTTTTCTTCTTCTCCGAGAACAAAATTTCCTTCAAAGAGGATGTACAATTCTCTCGCCGTACTGCCTCCGAGGATCTGTTCGGCGTTTTCGGCATAGCGTCTGTGGTCGATCGGTCTAACTTTGACCTTCTCTTCAAATACCGCCTCGCGCACATTTTTTTCGTCAAACTCTCCCGCTCCGATCGGATAACGGCGTTCATAAATGATCTTGCGCATCTCCTGACGCTCGCTGTATCCTTCGAGTACGGCGGTGATCTTGTAGCTTCCTTTGATGTCGATGTTTTCCGTCGTTGCCGCTGCCGATCGCAGCTTGATCTCCACATAGTCGGTCAGTACCGAAGAATAGATCTTGCCTTCTTCCAGCCACTCGCTCGAAAAGATCTGATTCGGCAGAAGATGGACCCGATAATCGGCATCCGTCGTGATCGTATAAGCGGAAAGTATTTCTTTTTTCTCCTGCTCTTGCGGCGCGGAGAAAATAAAGGTCCCCACCGCTCCCGCTGCCGCCATCAGGATGCCGATGATCAACAGGATCGACCGCTTCGCCCTTTGCATCGTTCGTTTTCGGCTTTTTTTCGGTTTGATCTCCGGGTCATCACATTCTTCCAAACATTCTTTAGGATCTTCCATCATTTCCCGATCGATCTCCCTCGAGCTTGGTCCTTTCGAGCTCGTTTTTTTCTTTTTCCGTTCGTCCATCATCGATCACTCCCTCCGGTATCGCATCCCCGCTTTTGATCACAAGGATCGGTACTCCTACTTTCGGTATTACATTTATCACGATCCCGTTGACATCATTCGGTCCAACAAGGATCTCATCCTCACTGATGTTGTTATCTCCTTTGGTGCGAAAAGATCGGTTGCCCGCCTTGTCGATCAGAACTTCTTCGATCCGATGCGTGATCGTGATGTCTTCTCGCCTGAAATTGATCACATCCCCTTTTTTGAGCGCGTTGATCTCTTCTTCTTTGAGCATTTTTCGGATCAGGACGACATCACCCGGCGTGATCTCGGGCTCCATACTTCCGGTCAGGATGATCGACGGATAGATCGAAAAGACCCCGACGCTGAACCAACAAAACATCACCGACATAAACAGGGCGGTCAGATAGAGAAGATCTCCTTTTGAGCTTTCGTATCTCCGATCTTCCATCTCTGTTTTGGATCTTTCGGCGATCACCATCGAGTAGATGATCGGAAAAGTGATCCCGATCGCTCCGTTTGCCAGCCATGACAGTTCCGGCAAAAACGGAAAGGTCTTTTGAAATCCTTCGACGATCCCCAGATAGCAGATGCTCGCACCCGCACCTCCATAAAAAACAAGGATCGTTGCCAAGATATTTTTTGAAAATATCACTCCCACATCGCTTACAAAAAAGATGACCAGATCTTCAAGATCTTTGACATGAGAGATCTTCAAAAAATTGATCTCGGTCAGCGTCATGATGGATATGATCAGTACGACCATCCGATGCTTATGTTTGCAGATACGCCATGTCGTTCCCAAAGCATAGCCCCGGATCATCTCTCGAGCGATCATCGGCAAAAAAATCGTCAGTGCATTGCTCCATACGCCCAAGGGCGTGATATCATATGGCGTTGCTTTGAGCTTTTTCAAAAAAACTCCGAGCATAAATCCTGCCGCGATATAGATCACCGCTCCGGAGATCGCATAGGCTTTTATCGCCGATCGCTGCGAAAGCCTCCCCGGCACATGGATCGATCGAAAGTAATATCGTATGCCTACGATAACAGCCCCCCAATATAGTCCTGCTACATAAGGGGAGCTGTTCAGTTTCGTTCTTAAGATCGGGAGAGCCGACAGTATCGCTATGCTCAGCAGAAGCATCGTCACCAGCTGATAATGCCGATCCGTGTTCGTCACAAGATCAATCTTCCGCCGCTTCCATCCTGCCATCGTCCGCCTCCTGTTCTATCGTTGTCGGAGCGTTCTCCGAAACATTTTCCGGCTCCGCTTCCGGATGACCGACCGATCCGGCTGCTTCCGCCTCCGGTGCCGGTATCACCGGCGTTACCGCTTCTCCCTGCGAAGGTGCGGTATCGACCGCTTCCTGACGAAGCTGCTTTTTGTGCCTGCAGCCGCCACCGCCTACGACCTGAACATGGACCGAGTGGACCATCGCCGCTTCGAGCTTGAGTTCCACCTTGTCCGTCCAATACGCATAAGCCGTTCCTGTCATCAGGAGCAGCAAGGTCAGGATAACTAGAAATTTTTTCATTCTATTCCCCTCCTCTCCGGATACTCGGTGTCTCTTTTTGATCCAGCATGAACGACAGTTCGCAGGAATATACGACCGCGATCCCGTTGCAGACTTTTTTGGCAAGCTGTTCTTCTTCCACGCTGACATTCGGGTACGGCTGCAGATCCGCCCGGTTCACAAAAACCGTTTTGGGAAGCTGCTGCAATTTTTGCCGGCTTTCCGAGGTCGATTCGAGAAGCAGTATGCCTGTCATCTTGTGCCCGTCGGTCTCCACACCGCGGTAGAGATCGAATTCGAGCGGCAACATAAAGTCTTGATCGGACAACAACATATAAGGTACACCGTCTTTGATGAGCATGCCGCGCTCCGGTTTCATCATCGATCTTTCATCCGGTCGATCCGGATCGATCTCTCGTTTCCGAATGAGCGCGATCGAGTTTTCATCCCCTTTGAGAGGAAACTTGACCCGGATCTTGTCGCCCTCGAGCAGCCGATCGATCGGCAAGCCTTGCTTGAATCTCAATTCCGCTTTCTTACCTTCGTCCTTGAGGATCACCTCCGCATCCAGCGGCAAGGTCCTATCCTGACCTACAAGATCGACCAAATATTTTTCTTCCCACGATCCTTTGAAGAGGATCCGCATCATCCCCGTGGTCAGATCACCCTCAATATGTAGCTCAGCATTCCACGACGCGTAGGAGACACCCAGCATCAACATCGAGGATATCCATATCAGAGCAATGAGCAGCCGCTTCGGCACCATTTTTTCCCTTCGTTTCATAATCCCTCCTTCCGCGACCGATCCCTCGGTCTTATACTATTATCCTTTGAACCGCCGCTTACTATGACCCATGTGGTCTCATCGTATCGATCCGATCTCTATGGATGATACTTGCAAGAACGGATCGATCGTATCGGAATAAAGAATGACAATGATCTTTATGCTTTCTATCAGCTCCAGTATCAACAACATCTTTATCTCTATAGCTTGTAGGAAACGGCGAGCACACCGCTTCAGCGTTGCATCGGGACCGTATATGTTCATTTTATCGGATCATAGTATCATTCCCCTTTTCAGTGCTTGAGGATCCCGTCACCGAATTTGATCTCCATTTCCAAACGGTGATGATTCCGTCCTGCAAAGAGCACCGCCTCCACTCGATTTTCAAGCCCGAGCTTGCCGAGTATGTTGGAGATATGTTTTTTTACCGTCCCCTCCGATACGAACAGGCTCTCGCCGATCTTCGCATTCGAGTATCCCTGATTGAGAAGGAACAGCACTTCTTTTTCCCGCTTGGTCAAAGAGTCGAGCAGTCGCTCTTCTTCGGAAAGATTGCCCATGTTCTCGATCAGATCCGCGGAGTAAAATTTGCCTCCGCGTTCCACGACCCGAAGCCCGTACATGATGTCATCGATGAAGGCATCTTTGAGAAGATACGCATCCACGCCAAAGTCTTTGGCATACATAAAATCACTCTCATCCGAAGAAGATGTGATCATGAACACCTTGGCATCGAGGTCTTGATCCTCCATCCATTTTAGAAAATCGAATCCGCTCTCTCTTCCGAGATTGATATCGACAAATGCCATATCCAGCGACATTTTGCCCACCACATCGATCGCTTCTCTTACCGTGCCGGCTTGAAAGATCTCCTCTTCCGGCTTATACATCCTTATGATCGATTCCAATCCCTGTCTCGCCACAGGGTGATCATCCAAAACCAGTATCATCGTCCCCCTCCTGTTCTACCGAGGCAGGGTGAGTTTGATCCTCATCCCCTTGCTCGGTTCCGAATCCATTGATAAACTCCCTTTGAGCAGTGCTGCGATATGACGCATATTTTTGAGTCCGTTGCCTTCGTAGAAACTCCCTTTGCTTTCTACAGATCCTCTTCCGTCATCTTGTATCTGCAGCTCGACCTGCTCGGCATCGATCTTCAGATCGACTTTCACATTGCGGGCACCGCCATGTCGTATGGCATTGTTGACCGCCTCGCAGGATATCCGATATACGGCGATCTTTTGTGCTGCGGTCAGGTAGTCGGTTCCGTCGTCGATATCCATCACGATGCTGACCCCGCTGAGCAGCTGCACTTCTTCCATATAAAGCGTCATCGCGCCGACCAATGTGTTGATCGTGTTTTTGAAACTTCTTCCGTAAATGCTCTCCCGAAGCTCCGTCATCGTCAGTTCGACGGATCGTTTGAGCATATCGATATGTTGTCTTACATCCTCTTCGCTCAGAGTACTGAACCGATCGTCCAGCACTTTGAGACTGCATACGACCCCGAACAGCTTTTGGATCACGGTGTCGTGGATCTCATTGGCGATCCGGTTCTGCTCTTCCATCGTGATGAAACGTTCCATCTGACTGTGTGTGTCCAAATTCCGAAAGACGATCTCGATCAGGCTCCGGTAAAAATCTTCGTTCTCCTGACCTTTATCCGATCGTTTACGGATCAATGCGCCTCCCGATGTGATCGGATCCCCGATCAGTTTGGCTTCATGATCTCCTCCGCCTGATCGAAGGATGATCGTAGAGGGTCGCTCATTCTTTTTCCTCAGCTCCTCCTCCACGGTTTTGAGTTCTTCCACCATCTTTTTAGCCAGCTCTTTTTCGATGCCGCAGACCTCTTTGCGCTCCGGCGAGCCCCCGTTGTCAAATTTTATCAAAATGCACCCTGACGGTGCGATCGCACGCTGCAAAAGCTGTGACAATTCCTGGATGATCTTCTCCGGATCGGTCATCGCAAAGAGATGGAAGCTCTCATAGAGCCCGGCGAGCTGCAAAAAAGCATATTCGCTCCGCTCCTTCTCTTTTTCCAGATTCCGGTTCAGTCCGATAAGTAATTTTTTCTGTCGTTCGATATAGCGGATATATCGGCGCAGTACATAGAATCCTCCGATGACGATCAACATCCCCAAGATCACATTGAGTTCCTGATAAGCGATCCCTTTGTCGATCCGTCCCGCAAAAGCACAGAACAGACACCACAAAGAGGCGATCGCCGGGATCATCGGATGACGCTCCAACGTGATCATCAAAAGGATGCAGCTCATCTGATACCATAGGTACGGACTGGACAGTCCTCCGCTCAAAACGGTGAAGATCCCATAAGCAAAAGTCTCGATCGCAAACATAACGCGAAGCCAGCGCTCGCTTTCTCCGATCCGTCGGTAAAGCCATGAACTCAAAAGACAGGATACCAGCATCCCGAGCAATATCACCCAAGACAATGCGGTGCTGCCGTAATATAGAGACATCGCAACATAAGTCATGCCGGAGAGGATCAGAGTGACCACTCGATACCCGATACATATGTCGATATATTCCGGTCGATTTTTTTCGTCCATCAAAAACACCTCTCTGCTTGCTTTTATCCGGATCTTTACAGAGGTTCGAGCATTTTCCCCGCGAGTTTTCGGGTATGCAAAAATAGTCGCCGAAGTCTCATACTCCCGAGAAAGTTATTCTTGTCAGATCGTATTGAAAAGTGATACAAAAAATAGTTTGACGTACAAAAATAGTAGGCAAACCCCCATAGAAATTTAGAAGAAAAACAAAAACATCCCTTACAAGATCCCGTGCCTGCCGAAGATCGACAGCCCGTTGCGCACGGTGATCATCTTGCTTAATATCCCTTAAAAACATCCCTTGGTATCATAGTATCAATAAATACCGCTTTTGTATAGTCACCATCGGTGACCTTTTTGACCCGATCATCCTTTCTTTTTGACCTTGGAAACGAACGAAAGCCACCCCTCTTGCGAAAGGATGGCTTCTCTTCAGTCATTATCATTCAACCATTTTTTGAGGATCTCGACATATTTGTCATGCTCTTCGACAAATGGCATATGTCTGCTGTATGCAAAGATCTCCCAGCTCGCATTCGGCAGATGATCGTACATCGTCTTTGCGATATACGGCGAGCAGAGGTCCGTCTGTCCGTTGGTGATCAGGCAGGGCGTCTCGATCTCGTGGAGCCGATCGGTAAATTCATAGTCGCTGAGCGTTCCCGTCGGTGTGAACTCATTTTCTCCCCAAGCGACCCGATACGCTTCGGTCCCGGTCTTTCTCGGTCTGCGCAAACATTCGGGCAGATCTTCGGTGATCGGTCCGAACGCATGGCGAAGCATAAATTCGTCGATCGCTTTCAGATACGCTTCGGACGTATAGTCACCGGACTCTTCCGCCCGGCGGATCGCATCCTGCATCTCTTGCGGCAGATATTTGATGCGGCGGTGCTGCTCGCTCTTCCACAATTTTGCGGAGGACAGCGTTGACGAAAGGATGTAGCTTTTTACTCCCTGCGGTCTTCGCTTGAGCGCATACAGGATCGCCAGCATACCGCCCCAGGATTGCCCGAGGATATGCACCTTTTCCAGCTTCAGATGCTTCCGGATCGCTTCGAGTTCATCCATCCAGGTCTCGGCATTGAACGATTCGGGATGACCGCTGATCATCGACTCGCCACATCCGATCTGATCATACATCACGAGCGGTCGGTCATCCGCCTTCGCCATCTCGTCGAACACCTCAAAGTAATTATGCGTCGATCCCGGTCCTCCGTGAAGCAGGAGCAGCGGCGTCTTTTTCCCCTCCGGATCTACGATCCGATAATAAGTCTCATGCCCCGAAAAAGGCATCTTTCCTTCCACGATATCCATAGCGATCCCTCCTTACTCCATCGGTACGATAGTAAGTTCTTTACTGACCTTGTTCAGTACCTCGCAGCCGTCTTCGGTGATCAGTACCAGATCCTCGATCCGAACGCCGATCCCCTCTTCCGGGATATAGATCCCCGGCTCGATCGAGAAGCATTGTCCCGGTCGAATGATGGACTCGTTGACGCTCGATACATCTCCGTACTCATGGTCTTCCAAACCGATGGAATGCCCGGTACGATGGATAAAATATTTTCCAAAACCTTTTTCTTCGATATAGCTTCGTGCCGCCCGATCGACATCGCACATCCGGTTGCCCGGCTTTGCCGCAGCGATCCCTCGCATATTCGCTTCACGGACGGTCTCGTAGATCTCACGATGACGGTCCGAGACCTCTCCAATAAATACGGTCCTCGTCATATCGGATGCGTAGTTTTTGTAAAAACCGCCGATGTCGAGCACGACGCAATCGCCTTTTTTCCCTTTGGAATCATCCGTCGCATGATGCGGATCCGCCGCTCCTTTTGCATAAGCGGTGATCGGTTCAAAAGACAGGCTCTTGATGCCTCGGTTCGCAAAGAGCTCCTTGACCTTGTCGCTCAGCTGATTTTCCGTCAAGCCTTTTACGACCCATGGGATGAGTTCTTCCATCACCTGATCGCAGATCCTTGACGATCCACGCATCAACTCTTTTTCTTCCTCATCCTTGATGCTGCGCACCTCATCGATCAAAAGCGAGCTGTTCACATATTTTTTGTCCGGCATCAGCTCCTGCAGACGAAGCAAAAATCGCGCCGGCCAGGCTTTGTCGATCCCCATGACCGCATCGTCCTTGATCTCTTTGGACAGGATCTGCACCCCATCCTGATCGTCATGATACCGAACGAGCGAGAACCTCGGATCCTCTTCTTGCGGAAACAGCTCGTTTACCACCAATTTGACCGTTTTGTCCTGATGGATATACAGCGCCAGCAATCGCTCGCCCGGATGGATCCACCGTCCGGTCAGGTAGAATATCGCTACCGGATCGCTGATGATCAGCTGAGGCACTCCCCCTTCTTTCATACGATCGATCACACGATCCAATCTTCCCCGGTCCATAAAACCCTCCTTTTGACTACATAAAGTTTGATCTCATTTTACAAACAGATCCACCGCATCGGATGGACCTTCATCAACAGCAGCCCTCGTTTTGTTCAAACAAAACAAAGCATTTTATCCTTCGGCAAAATTTTGCTCGATACTCCTGCCGATCCTCGCCTCCCATCACTCTTACGATCGATCCGCCTCCGCAAGATCCGGCGAAGCTTCCTCAAAAGCTTCCTCCTTCTCAAGTGCCGCACGGGCTCTGGCGATCTGGACCGCATAGAAGGCATAACCGATCATCGCTCCGACCATATTCAGCAAGATATCATCGACATCGAATTCACCGACGCCCGACAGAAGCTGTCCGCCTTCGATAAACAAGATGATCAGCAGGCTCGCAAAAAAAGTCCGCACAAAACCATGCAGCTTTCTAAAAGCATGCGGAAGCAAAAAACCAAGCGGGATGAACACTACGACATTGCCCACCAGATTGATAGTGGACCAGTAAGTATTGCCCCACCTGAGATAAAGTTTGATCGTGTGAAAAGGCACAAGATTTGCCGTCCTTATCTTACGATGGATCGTCTGGACCCCCAGGCCTTCCAGCAGATCGGCGATCGGACCCCGGATCCACACCAGCTTCACGACGATGGCGATATATATCAAAAACAACCAGAACGATCTCGATGCCCGAGAGTGCTTGGTCTCTTTCTTATCTTTCATAATCCCTCGGTCTGTTTTCAGATCGCCGACGATGATCGAGCGATCCTGATTTTCATGCTGCACTGTAAGACTCGAGAGCATCCCGATCTTTGCGCCGCATCGGATCATCCGTCCTGATGATCCTGTCTTTTAGCTTACCACAAGCCTTTGAGATTGACAAGTATTCAAAGGATCTTACACAAAAAATCCGCAAACGCAGCCGCTCCGATCGTTCGTCGACCGATCGCCGGTGACAAGCCTTCTAATACTAAAACTTATTTGAACATATAGGATCGACCCAAGTTCCTATGCGTGATATCCCTAAATATTGTTAGGTCGATCAGCCTATCGTATTAAAAAGGCGAGAAAATTTTTCTATGCCGTCTATCAGGTTTTAGTATAAGATCACAAAACTCTTCCGATACGCCACGAGCCAAAGACCTTTCCATCAAGGCTCTTTTCACTTCAAACGATCAAAAAAGCATGATCCAAAGCACCGTCATTGGGCATCAAAAGGGGCTGTTGCAAAATAGCTTCAAAAAAATGGCAAACTCATAAGAGCAAACCATTTTTTGATATAATATTTTTATGAACAACTATATCAAAAATAAGCTTGCACTAAATCGTCGCGTTTTGCAACTAAAAATGGACATAAATGTAGATATTTCTTTTCAGGGTGATGGGAAAGTTGACTTGGTTCGTAATTTGGTGGAAAGGATGGATTTAACAAATTTAATAAATTCTTATGCGAACAACGGAAGAAAGCCGGCTATCGATCCGACATCAGTAAACGAGAGAATATGACTTGATCGGAGAAGGAAGATCGCTTTATTTGCGCAAATGGAAAAAAATTCGTTAGAGTTCAGGATAGAAAAAGAAAAGGGCAAGCGGCTTTGAAGAAGTTCTGCATCGCTATGAATGTAATGAGTGCGATCATTGTCCATTTCAAAAACAATGTAATAAATATTCAAGGATCGAAAACCCTCAAACAAAGAGGATTGAATTTGATCCCGCGTTCCGTTAATACTTTCAGAAGAAACACCACCATTGAGATGGACAAAAGGGAGTCTTCCTGTCTTTACTGTCTTTAAGTGTGTAATATGAGCTGTGTTATTGTATGAATTACATATTCCCCTGATCGTACTTGTATATTCCCCGAGAGTCCATCCATTGTCTAAAGAATTTAGTTCTACCATGTACGTTACTTCTCCAGCGTAAGCAACATCTCCTATTGTCTTTGGGCTATTACTGACATTAACTATATTGACTTCTTTGAGTTTAACATTATCGTCTAAAATCAATGAAAATAATCCCTTATTTTCAATATTTTTTTCTTCCATTATGAGATTTCCAGATTCATCTGCTTTTCTCAGCGCAGATGTGTTTTCAGCCAATATTTGAGATATCTGATCGTCCGAAAGATTTCCGAATATCTCTTCTTTTTTTGAAACGTCATAACCTACTACATACGCTTTATTTTCCCTGTTTACGTGTGTATCTGCAGAAGAAAATATTGTTGTTGTCATGGCAAAAGCCAAAGAAACTAACATTACGGAATAGAATTTTCTTAACATAAGCTCTCATCCTTTCTTTTCAAAAACAGTTAACCAATATCTGCTATACCCACATGTCACTCACCCCTTTCTAGGCACAAACAAATCCTTTCTTATGCCTTTATTCATTGGTAAAAGAATCTATGATGGAATAAACTTCGTTTAAATCGGAGGCTTGGATATTTGTAACCGAATAACGTACATTTTCGTGGAAGAACTCGATAACATAGGAATTATCTCGTTCTGTTTGTATTATTGCTACGAAGTCCCCCAGTACATTTCTTCTTAACTCAATCAATCGGAAGGAGTCATCATACACACCACGAATTGTACCTTCTGTATTTGTTAAAAAATACATGCTCAAAAATGGGAGGGTACTATTTCCGGGATTTTTTCTCAAAAAATGTATCTGACTCTCCTGCTTACTTCCTTCTCTATTTGTGTAGTAGGCATAATACTCTTCCTGATAAAAAAAATCTGATATCAAAAATTTGTAACCCAAATCTTTTTCAATATCCAATACGTTGTCATAATGTTTTTGCTTATCGTTATGTATAAAAGCAGTATATTGTACCTTGTTCACTTCGATTGGTTGTGTTTCTATATCTACGAGCACCGACTCATTCCCTACAATAATTTTTGAAGTAGAAAGCTTTTCCTTCTCATTTTGGCATCCAGAAAAAATCAATGCACTTAGTACTACAAATAAAATCCACTTCCTCACTTCTTCCTCCTTTTATCCCAAAATATGAACTATTATAGTAACCGTTTTTATCAATATCCTGCAAATTTGGAGAATGCGTTTGAGTATTTTTCTGTTTTCAGCACAATAGTCTCCGTTGTATTAATATAGGACAGGTCATAGATCTGTCCTATTCATACGTTTTTAATAGATTTGATCAAAATAGTAAAAAACACCATAAATTTGAAGATCGACTCACGATCAAGATGTTTTATCAACCGGGATATCTGCTTCATCTTTAAACAAATCTTTATATCTTTGGTCTACTAGGTGGTCAAAGATAATTTTTGTACAGCATCCATCTGGCATAGGAACCATTTTTTATATCTAATACAGATAATATGTGCATATTTTCTGTATTAGATAGTATTTGTAAATATCATTTGGAATACCGATACCGTTATGGATCATCTCATAAACTAAAAAATGTTCGTAGGAAACATTTTTCCAATTTTTATGCTTTTGTTTTGCTGAGGACATACTATACCAACGAATGGTTTTATGCTCGTTCTATATGATGCGTTATAATAAACTTCTGGATCGAAGACGCGCCAATGTCCTGCGAAATGCGGATCTATCGGTTCTTCACTTTTTCGATCAAATGCTTTTTGTATTCCAAAAATTCCACAGAGAGCGCAAAATCCGATCCCTTGTCCTTCAGCAGAAGCGGCTCGCCGATCTCGCCCGGCGGTCCGGTCATCACATAGATCTTGTCCGACAGCACCAGTGCCTCATCGATGTCATGCGTGATGAAAAAAGTCGTCGTGTCATGCTTTGCCGAGACCTCACGATACCATTGGTGCAGATTGCTCTTGGTGATCGAGTCCAGCGCCGAGAAAGGCTCGTCGAGCAGCATCAGTTTCTCCGAATAGAGATAGGCTCTGAGCAAGGCACCTCGCTGACGCATCCCGCCCGAAAGCTGCGCCGGATATTTCTCCTCCGATCCGCCCAGCCCGAATTCGTCCAGATGTGCCTTGGCTCTCTCATGTGCATCGCGCCTGTTCATCCCTTTGAGCCTCAGCGGCAGACAGATATTGTCCAGCATGGTGTAAAAGGGCAGAAGCAGATCCTTTTGCTGCATATAGCTGAAAGCTCCCGTCTTTCCCGTGATATCCGCCCCATCGAGCAGGATCTCGCCCCGATCGGGAAGCTCCAGACCCGATAAGATGTTGAACAGTGTCGTCTTGCCGACTCCGCTCGGACCGATCAAGGAAGCAAATTCGCCTCGCTCGATCGAAAGTCCGATATTTTTGAGGGTGAGATCGTCATTGTAGCTCTTCGTGATATTTTTTAGTTCCAGATATGCCATTACTTCTCCGCCGGATCCGGCAGATAATCATTGCTGAAGCCCGCAGATCCAAGTTCCTTATCGATCAATCGGTGTGCATACATAAAATCAAAGAACGGTGCCCAGCGCGCCTCATCGATGAAGCCCCATTCATTTTTTTCGGCTTTGTAATACAGTGCCAAGATCTCCTGACTTTCTTTGACCAGATCCTTGTCCAGTTCCGGTACGGCTTCCAAAAGGATATCCGCCGCTTCCGAAGGATGTTCGATCGCAAAGTTGTAGCCCTTGGACGTTGCACGCATAAATGCCTTGGCAGTCTCCGGATCATTCTTCAAAAAGTCGTTGTTCGAGATGATGATCGGTGTATAGTAATCCAGCACGGGATCCGCACTGACGAATGGTACATAGTTGGTGAGGATGTCATCGGTCAGATCCGCCACGACATTGTCCCAGGTCTCATAGACCCATACCGCATCGACCGTTCCCGATCGAAGCAGTGAGAGCGCGTCCGCTCCGGAATGTGGCACCATCTCGACTTTGCTGAAATCGCCGCCCATCGACTCGACCGCGTATTTCAGGATCTCCTGTTCTACGGCAAGACCCCATGTCGCATATCGCTTGCCGCTGAGCTGTGCAAAATTCTGGATATCCGCCTCTTGGAGCGAAAGGATGCCCGAGGTATTGTGCTCGATGATGGTCGCTACGGCAGTGATCGGTGCCGGATAGTCCGCCGCGATCGCTTCGCCGAGATTCTCCTGAAAACTCACGCCGAACTGAGCCTGCCCCGAAGCCACGGCTGAGATCGCTCCATCTTCCGGCGGCTGAACGATCTCGACATCCAGCCCTTCCTCCGCAAAGTAGCCTTTGGAAAGTGCCACATAGATCCCCGTATGATTGGTGTTCGGTGTCCAATCCAGCACGAAAGATATTTTTTTCTTCCCTCCAAGCGACGGTTTGTCCCCAGCTTCGCCACCTTGTTCCTTGCTGCATCCGATCGCGGTGATGCCCAGTGCGAGCGCAAGACCTCCGGCGATCATTCTCTTTATAAATTTCATAACTACCTCTCTACATTGTATTTCCATCTCATCGTCTTTTTTTGCAAACGATCGATGAGATAGAGCAAGATCAAACTGATCACGGTCACCACGAGGATCACCGCAAACATTTTGTCAAAAGAAAAAGATTTGCGAACGCGCGTCATATAGACCCCGAGTCCGTCATTTCCACCGAGCCATTCCGCAATGACCGCTCCGACGATCGAGTAGGAAGCGGATACCTTGAGTCCTGCAAAAAAACTTTCGACCGCGGACGGCAGTTTGATCCAAAACAGGATCTGCATCCTCGTCGCACCCATCGATGAGAACAGGCGGACCGCATCCTCATCCACCGTCGCAAATCCGCTCAAAACGGAGATCACCAGCGGAAAAAAGCAGGTGATGAAGATCAGCGCGACCTTCGGCGCGATCCCGTAGCCCAGCCACAGTACGAGCAGGGGCGCGATCGCGATCGTCGGGATGGTCTGTGTGATGATCAGTACGGGATACAAAGTCTTTCGTACCGTCGTAAACTCCTCCATCACGATGGCGAGCACCAGCGCAAAGAAGACGCTGAGCGACAGACCGGCAAAAGCCTCGATCAAGGTCACCCTGCTGTGACGAAGCAACAGCCCTCGATCCGATATCAGTGCTTTCACGACGCTTTCGGGCGGCGGAAGCATAAACTTCGGCACGACTTCCAGATAGCTGATCAGCCACCAGCCAAAGATCAACAGCGCGATAAACCCGATCGGGTACAGATCATCGCTGATGTTTGGATGTTTTTTCTTCAATGGACCATACCCCCGTAGAACTGAGCGCGATCTTGACATAGCTCATAACGCTCGGCGCTCCTTCACGGATACAGATCCGCTGCACCTCTTTGACGATTTCCATCAAGCGATCAAAAGGACCTTCGATCGTCGTTTCAAAAGGACCTACCACATAGTTCAGTCCGCTTTCGGCGATATGCTCGATCACCTTGTCCACGATCCGGATCAGATCTTCATCGCCCGCCCTCGGCAGGACTTGGATCGCAACACCGGCTTCCGGCTGCTTCATATTGCACTCCTTTCTATTCAAAAAATGGTAAAAAAAATCTGCATACCGCAGATAACATTCCCTACGACGGCATTATCCGACAGGTTCAGGGTCTGAAACAAAGTCTCACTCTCAGCCGAAGCTCCCCCATGTAGTCCCAATATACAGCAAAGACCGACAAATGTCAATCTTTCCGCCCTTTTTGGTCGTGTCAAGTTGTTGTGGAGTTTTTCTATTGACAAGCTCCAAATGGTTT
>JAUMYO010000035.1 GCA_030528605.1 Peptostreptococcaceae bacterium
TCAATTTTTAGATCAATAAGTATCTCTAAATAATGTATGCTCATCAACCGCGATCCAAAATGATCGGCGGATAAAGATCACGACATAGCCGGAACTGCCGGAAATATGTTTGACGGAATAAGATCTTAAGATGCGTAACGTTTTTTCTCATTTACGCACGATAATAATTCCGAAGTGGACGGTTTTTAGCGCAGTATGCTATATTTTTAGGGGCTGTTGCGATTTAAGATCTTCACACAAAATACATGGTAAAAAACCTATGGCTTTTCACTGATCTTGTGTGAGACCCTGTGTTTTGCAACAACCCCTATGAATTCTTTAAGTTTTACGATCGAGACCTTTCAAAGGTCTTTTTTTATTCAAATCGAGGTGCAGCTTTTCGGTAAGCGTCTTTTGCATCTTGAACGATCTTTTGGATGATATCGTTCACGCTTTCGATCGATGTGATGACCGAAAGGCTTTGACCTGCCTGTACCATTCCCCATTCCACATCGCCTTCGTGAGGTGCTCTTCTGCTGCTTCCTGCGACGAGTTTTGTAAGTTCTTCTCGAGGCGCACGCTCTTTTTCAAGTTCTTTATATTTTTCGGTCATTGCATTTTTGAGACCGCGTACCATATTGTTGACCATATAGCCTGTGATCGCAGTATCGGTGTCTCCTGCGTTGACGATCGCATTTTTTGCATTGTCATGTGCTCGACATTCTTTGGAAGCGTAGAATCGCGTTCCCATCTGTACGCCGGATGCGCCCATCAACAATGCTGCCGCCAGACCTCGTCCATCGGAAAAGCCGCCTGCTGTGATGACGGGGATCTCGATCTCCGGAAGGACCTGTGTCATCAGCGCCATCGTAGTCAGCGTACCGATATGACCTCCGGCTTCCATTCCTTCGATCACGATCGCATCCGCGCCGTTATCCTGCACTCTTTTTGCCAGTTTTAGATTCGGAACGACCGGAACGACTTTGATCCCTGTCGCCTTCAGACCTTCCATATAAGGTACGGGATTTCCTGCGCCCAATGTTACGACGGCCGGTTTTTCGTTCTGGATCACTTCTACGATCTCTTCTTTATTATCCGCCATCAATACGATGTTGACGGCAAAAGGTTTGTCAGTCAGCGATCTTGCTTTTCGGATCTCGTTTTGGACCCACTGTGCACTTTGTCCTGCGGTCGCTATCGTTCCAAGACCGCCGGCGTTTGAAACGGCAGCTGCAAGCTCCGCTTCGGAGACCCAAGCCATCGCGCCCTGGATGATCGGGTATTTTATTCCCAAAGCCTCTGTCAGTTTTGTTTTCATTCGGACTTCTCCTTTGTTTTTTTATTTTGTATTATATCACACCCAAGCCGATCGCCGACGATTTTTTTGCAAAAGTCGGGGAGCGCGTTATATCGGAGCCTTTATCGGACGGCTTTGGAGAGATCGCTGTGAGGTAAGATCTCTAAAGGATATCGGTATCACACAGGCAGGGTATCGTTTTTTTGACAAAGATCGGATCCGATGCAAGAGGAGAGCGACAGGATAGATTTTACACAAAAGCTTTATTTTAGTTATTAAATTTTATATATACTCAAGAATTTATGAAGAATTTGCTCGTTGATAAATATTGTAAGTCTGTGATATAATATCGAAAGAAGGGATCGTTAGGGAGTGGATCTGAACAAACTTTTATTCAGGGGGTGATCGATCGTTTATTTGTATTGGGTAAAATGATGGTTTGAAAAAATTTGGTTTTGATGAAGGAGAATTGGGTGAATACAACGATCAAAAAGAAAGATATTTTAGTTTGCGGTTTTGCTTTGTTTGCGATTTTTTTTGGTGCGGGGAATCTGATCTTTCCGCCATATCTCGGTGTGCTTTCCGGTGATCGATGGTATATCGCGATGTTTGCATTTATCTTATCGGATCCGGTGCTGCCGATACTGGGGGTCATCGTTTCTGCAAGTTTGGGCGGAAGAGCGGATGATCTGGGCAAGCGAGTGAGTCCTTTTTTCGCTACGATGTTGGGGATGATATCGATCCTGATCATCGGTCCTTTGTACGCGATCCCGAGAACGGGTGCAACGACTCATGAGATCTTGGTGCGACCGTTATTTTCGGGGATCCCGAGCTGGGTATCCTGTCTTGTGTTTTTCGGATTGACTTTACATATTACACTGAAGCCGGGCAAGGTGATCGATTTTATCGGGAAGTATCTGACACCGGCATTGTTGTTGATCCTGGGAATGATCATCACGATCTCGATCGTCTCTCCGCCGTATGCGATGGAAACGACCGAGGCGACAAATCTTTTTACAAAAGGTTTTTTGGAAGGATATCAGACGATGGACGCGCTTTGTGCATCGCTGATCGCCGGAATCGTGATCGCGGATCTGTCGAGACGAGGTTATACGGAAAAAAAGATACAGCTTCGAGCAAGTATCCAAACGGGATTAGTCGCCTTCGTGCTGTTGGCGGTGGTCTATGGCGGACTGACCTATGCCGGAGCGACAGTGGGTGCTCATTTTGAGGCGGATGTGGAGCGTACGGCTCTTTTGATCGGGATGGTGGAGCTTCTTCTCGGCAATACGGGCAAGATCTTTATGGGGATCGCGACAGCACTTGCATGCTTGACGACCTCGACGGGGCTGGTCTCGATCTGCGGGAATTACTTCGAGTCGATCAGCAAAGGGAAGCTGAAGTACAATCAGATCGTATATCTGTGCGTGGGGATCTCTTTTATCCTGTCACAGATCGGTGTGGATGGACTGATCCGTATCGCGGGACCGGTACTCTTGGCGATCTATCCGGTAGTGATCGTGTTGATCTTCCTGTCGATCTTCGACAAGAAGATCAAGTACAATTGGACCTATACGGGAGCTGTAGTCGGAGCGTTCTTCATTTCGATCATCCAGAGCCTTTATATCGTATTGGGACCGGAGAAAGGGGTCGCGTTGAAATACTGGGTGGACCGGATCCAGGATCTGCCTTTGTCTCGCTTCGGTTTTGAATGGCTCTTACCTTCGGCGATCGCGGCTGTGCTATTCACGGTGTTGAGCATGGTCACACAAAAAGGAAAAGTCTACAGCGATGCGACCGACTAAAGAGTCGGATCGTGCTCATCCTGCGTTAAGAGGGTGGAGATAAAATTATTTTCCGCGGGAAGATCGAAGTCTTGCGGAGAAGATGAGATATAAAGCGTATCAGCGTGATCCTGATGCGCTTTTTTTCTGCCGATCTTTGGAGATCAAAGAAGGCGGGAACGGTTTTTGCGATAAAATGGTGATAATTTATCAAAAAAATAATTTTTTTCTTCTTTCTATGATATAATTGTAAACAGAGGCAAAGGTTTGCATCAGATCATCGGAAGAGGAGCTCAAAGTCTTGCTTGCGATCTTTGATCAAAATGTCAAGTCGGTCCTTCTCGGAGCGGTCGGTGTGCTTTTCGGTCGGCAGGATGGGAAGGGATCTTTTGGGGAGAGTCGGGGATAGGTAGCGTATGAAGTACAAGATCAGTTTGAAAACAGGGATCAATCTTTTTGTCATCGCGTTTTCGATCATTTCGGTAGCATTGAGCGGTTTGGTCGTGCGAAATATGGCGAGCGAGAAGATCGTTTCGACTTCGATCCAAAAAAACGGATACATCGCCCGAGCGATCGCGGAAAATCTGGATATCTATCTGAGCAATGCCATGGAGACGGTGGAAACGGCGGCGGCATTTTCTTCGGATTCGGATGGGGATTTTTTGTCGATCCAAAATGAGATCTTTCGGATCTATGATAATTTTTCCTATTTCGATCTGATCTTTTTTATGGACAAAGAAGGGAAGATCCTTTTCTCCAAACCTACGAATACGGAAGTGACCGATATCTCTACATACATCCATCGGGATTACTATCATGCGGTAAAGGATAGCAAAAAGAGTGCAGTGAGCGAGCTTTTTATGAGTACGATCTTGGATCGGCCGCATTTTGTACTCGCTTCGCCGGTCTTTTCCGATGGAGAATGGATCGGACTGATCGGGTGCGGGATCCCGATCGAGAATATTGAAGAGATCATCCAAAAGAGCAGACATGATCTTGACGGGAAGGTATGGGTCATCGATACGAGCGGCAATGTGGTGATCGATCCTTTTCGGGAGGATCTGACCTCCATCGAGAAGCTGGAGCAGCCGATATTGGAGGATCGATCGGGGGAGAAGGTGGATCATCGTACATTGATCGAGGAACGCCGCGACTTTGATGGAAGACGAGAATATAACGGGGAGGTCTATACCTCTTCGATCCGAATGCTGGATCGTTTCGGTTGGATGATCATGGTGGAGCAGACGGAGCGTTCGATGCGCTTGGAAGCGGTACTTTTTGATCAGCGGATCTTCAACGCGCTCTTGTTGGTATTGGCTTCCGCGATCCTTTTTGCGATATTCTTTTCCTCATCGATCACCGATCCGATCCGGCGGTTGGTGGAAGATACGGAAAATGTCGGAAGCGATAACTATCATGTGGCGCAGTATCAGAACACTTTTTTGGAGGTGGAAGAGCTGGCGGATGCTTTTATCCGAATGGGAGATCGTATCGACCGTAAGATCAAGGATGTAGAGAGTGCCAATCTGGAGATACGGATGCTTCGCCAAAGGCTGATGGATATTTTTGAAAATCTGACCTTAGGCGTGATCGTTTGCGATAATGAAGGGCAGATCGATTTTATCAATCGGCGCATCGTCACTTTGACGGGCTATTCGGAAGAGGAGATCTTGGGGAAGACGATCGACGGGTTTTATGATCGGCTGGGGATCGATCCGAACAGCATCCGACTGGATCCGTCACCTTACAGCGATTCGCTCAATCAGGTGGAGATCGAGATACAAGCGAAGGACGGGCAGATCGTGCCGGTGATGATCGCTTCGGATCCCTTGACGACCGCAGAGGGAGAAAGGGACGGTCGTTTGATCACGATCAATGATCTCTCCGAGCTGAAGTTTTTGGAAGAAGAGGTCATGCGGGAGGATCGCATCCGACTTTTGGGCGAGCTTTCCGCTTCGATCATCCACGATATCGGCAATCCGTTGGCAGGGATATCGAATCTGGTCGAAGTCGTTCAAAGTACGGATCTGTCGGAGGAAGAGCAGGAAGAAGCTCTGAGCATCATCCATACGGAAGTTGCGGATCTCAACAAGATGGTGCGAGATTTTTTGGATTACACGAAGAGCAAAGGGATCGAAAAAGAAACGATCGATCTGGGTGAGTTTATCAAGGAGATCATCGCGCTGTTTCGCCTGGAAGCAAAAAAAAGGGAGATCTCGATCGAAACGTCGATCGATGAAGAGGAGATCTTTCTGACGCTCAATCGGATGGAAGTAAAACAGGCGTTGATCAATATTTTGAAGAACTCGATCTACGCGGTGGATGACGGCGGAGTGATCCGCATCTCGGTATCAAGGGATAACGGAAAAGTGGATATCATGATCTCGGATGACGGAGAGGGGATCAAGGAAGAAAATCTGAAGAGGATCTTCGATCCGTTCTTTACGACTAAGAGATCGGGCACGGGTCTGGGTCTGCCGATCGCATACAAGTCGATCCGGTCGAATGGGGGATATATCTCGGTTGGGAGTACCGAGGGAAGAGGAACTGATTTTATCATTACCTTTTTGGAGTAAGTGGCTGTGAGGGAGGTTGCTATGAAGGTATTAGTTGTAGATGACGAGAAAGGCATCCGAACATCCCTGAAGTTTTTTCTGAAGGGAGAGGGTTTTGACATACAAACTGCGGAAACGGGAGAAGAAGGACTGGAAAAATTTGAGCGATGCAAACCGGATGTGGTGATCCTGGACATCAATCTTCCGGGGATCGACGGGCTGGATGTCTTGTGTGAGATCAAGAAAAAAAGCAGGGATACGATCGTGATCATGATCACCTATCGAAGCGAAGTGAAGCTCGCCGTCAGCGCGATGAAGCTTGGAGCTTATGATTATTTCATGAAGCCGTTTGCGATCGCGGATATCAAGAAGTCGCTCCTCGATTCGGCGGACTATCTGTCGCTGAAAAAGTCGATCGAGGAAAAATCGGTTGAAGGATCGTTTGTCGGAGAGCATCCGACGATCGCGGATCTGAAGAAAAAGATCCAAAAACTTGTGGATATGAAGATGGATACGACGATCCTGATCAGCGGAAGCTCCGGAACGGGCAAAGAGATCCTCGGAAAATATATCCACGAGGTGATGACACAGGGAGTGAAGCCTTTTGTGGCGATCAACTGTGCCGCAATCCCCCAAAGTCTTCAGGAGAGTGAGTTCTTCGGCTATGAGAAGGGAGCGTTTACCGAGGCGAAAGCCCGAAAGGTCGGTCTGATCGAGCAGGCGAACGGAGGGACGCTTTTTTTGGATGAAGTGGCGGATATGGATCTGGAGCTACAAGCCAAGATGCTTCGTGTGTTGCAAGAGAAAAGATTTCGACGAGTCGGCGGATTGGAAGAGATCGAATTTTCAACGACGGTCATTACCGCGACCAACAAAGATCTTCGCAAAGAGATCCGGGAAGGAAGATTTCGGGAGGATCTTTTTTATCGGCTCAATGTCGTCCCCCTGAAACTGCCGGATCTGTCGGAACGACGATCGGATATCCCGCTTCTGGTCGATTATTTTATCAAAGAATACAATCGCAAGCTGAAGAAGGAGGTCGAAGGGATCGATCCGGATGCGATGCTGGTGCTCAAGGGCTATCCTTGGAACGGAAATATACGAGAGTTGAAAAATATGGTGGAGCGGGTGATGATCTTTCAGGAAGATCGGACGATCACGAAGAAAGATCTACCGGAAGAACTGATGCTGGACGAGAGTGCGGACTTTTTTGGAGGCAGACCGATCGATCATGAGCGTCTGGATCAGGCGCAGGCGGATATCATAAAAAAAGCACTGGAAGAAAATGACTGGAACATCACGAGAACGGCTGAGAAGCTGGGGATCTCCCGCCTGACCCTTCGCAAAAAGATCCAAAAATATGAACTGGAAAAATAATGCCGATATCTTTGGAGCCGGCATTTAACGACCGATCCTTCATAGCTCATAGGGAAACGCTCACTATTTTTCCATTCTGTCGGGATCGGATCGGTGCGATGATCTTATCGGATAATAGTATAGACAGCGGCGGTCGGTAACTTTTTTACCGCCCGCCGGTAATTTTTTTACCGATCTTCGTGAAAAAGAAAAAAATTTTTCAAGACAAAACGGATCGGAGATCGATCTTTCTTTAGTTTTTTGACAAAAGAATGAGGATGCAAATATTTTTGCAAGAAAAGGTTTGCCTTGCAAAAGATCGGATTTAGGACTTGTTGAATATCTTATTTTGTCTTAAAATTATTCTTATAGAAAGTTTTATTTTGTTACGCGTATTTTTGGCATGAAATTTGCGTATATTTTTGTTGAGTATCAATAAAAAATATAGTAAAGGAGTAAAACTATGAACGGAACAAATTGGAACGATTATTTGCCTGTTATCCTTATCGCGGTAGCTATGATAGGTGTGATGGGCGCATTCACAGTCGACTTCAAGAAGCAGGCGAAGCCGGGAGTGGCTCTTCTTGTGATCTCGGCGATCCTGGTCATCGTATCGGTAACGATGATGGGAAAACTGGACAAAGAAACATATGAGACTGTGATGCCGGTACTTATTGCGACAGTTTCGTTATTGACGCTCGTGCTTGCGATCTTCGTAGGCTTCAGGAAGGGTGTGAACACCGGTCTCGTTTCGATCGCCTTTGCCTTTATACTGGGCTTTTTGGTGATGGAAAAGATCAAGGTCGGTGAGAACGAGATGTTGGTCCCGCTTTCCTCGCTCAACGCGAAGGCGGCGACATTGGTCAAGGGGTGGCCAAGCTCATTGTTCTTTATGCTTCTGGGGATGACATTGCTGTTCAGCATCGCCAGAGCGAACAAAACTTTGGAGCTCTTTGCTCGAAAAACGGCTTATCTGAGCAAGGGGAACAAAAAGCTCTTGCCGATCATCTTCTTTTTCCTGGCGGCAGGTTTGGCGGCGGTCGGACCGGGGAATATCGCGGTCTGTGCACTGCTTTTGCCGATCGCGATGGCGGTATCGACCGAGGAGGGGATCGATCCGCTTTTGATGGCGGGCGTTACGATCGCCGGAGCGAATGGAGGAGGTCTTTCACCGATCGCTCCTACAGGGGTCGTAGCGGCGAAGCTGTCGACAGAGATCGGCTATGAGATCGGTACCTATGTCTTCAGACAGATGATGATCGCGCAGCTGATCGTGGCGGCGGCGCTGTATGTCGGACTTGGCGGCTTCAAACTGAAAAAAGGCGATGTCAATGAAAATAACAGACCGCCCGCTTTTGAAGGCAAGCAAAAGTTGACGCTTGCCGTGATCGCATTCGTCGTCCTGACGATCATGATCCCGGTCAAGATCGGGAACATCAACTACGGGCAATGGAATATCGGATTTTCGGCATTTGTCGGCGCATCCTTCCTTCTGCTGTGCAAAGCGGCGGATGAGAAGCAGGCGATCGCGGGAGTTCCTTGGTCCACTCTTATCCTGATCTGCGGGGTCGGTGTGTTGGTCAATGTCGTTAAGATCGGAGGAGGGATCGATCTTTTGACGAACACGTTGAAGCTCTTTATGAATGAAAAGACGGCAGGTGCGATCCTTACATTGATCGGCGGTCTGATGTCGGCGGTATCTTCCGCATCGGGGGTCGTCATGCCGACATTGATCCCTACCGTTCCGGGGTTGGTCACCTCGCTTGGGGTCAACGGAATGACATTGATCACGGGAGTCGTTCTCGGTGCGCATTTTGTGACGAATTCTCCGCTCTCGACACTCGGTGCGCTTGCGATGGCATCCGCGGATGAGAGCATCGATAAGGCGAAGTTTTTTAACAAATTGCTCATACTGGGATTCGGCGGTGTAGCTTTCGGATCGCTATTGGTTTTGTTTGGTATCGTAGGATAGATTGGAGGATATTATGGATAACACAAGATTGAGATGTAAAGGATTGGAAAACAAAGTGATGTCGGCAGAAGATGCGGCGAAGCTCATTTCCGACAAAATGGTGATCGGCGCGTCGGGATTTACTCCGGCAGGCTATCCGAAGGCAGTGCCTCTGGCTCTGGCAAAAAGAGCCGAGTCGGGAGAGCAGATCGGTATCACGCTGATCACGGGTGCATCCGTCGGTCCCGAGCTGGATGGAGCTTTGGCAAAAGCAGGGGTTCTGAAAAGGCGTTTTCCTTATCAGACGAATTCGGAGATCCGAAATATGATCAATGACGGATCGATCAAATATCAGGATATGCACTTGAGCCATGTGCCTCAATATGTCGAGTACGGATATATGGGCAAGATGGATATCGCTTTGATCGAAGCCGTTGCGATCAACGAGGACGGCGGGATCGTCCCTTCGACTTCGGTCGGTAACTCGGCTACCTTCGTACGATATGCCGACAAAGTGATCGTGGAGATCAATTCTTCGCAGCCGCTTTCGTTGGAAGGTGTTCATGACATCTATCTTCCGGAGAAGCCGCCTCATCGAGAGCCGCTTCCGTTGGTAGGATGCGATCAGCGCATCGGAACGACCTATATCCCATGCGATCCGAGCAAGATCGCCGCGGTCGTATTTACCGATATCCCGGATGCGACCAGACCGGTGGCGCCGATCGACGAAGTCTCCAAAAAGATGGCGGCGAATCTGATCGGATTTTTGGAGAAAGAAGTCGAAGCGGGAAGATTGCCGAAGGACCTGTTGCCGCTTCAATCCGGTGTCGGATCGGTGGCAAATGCGGTGTTGGGCGGACTGAATGACTCGAATTTTGAAAACCTGGAGGTATTCTCCGAGGTGCTTCAGGACTCGGCATTGGATCTGTTGGCATCGGGCAAGGTAAAATTTGCATCGGGAACGTCGATCACACTTTCGCCGGAAGCGTTGCCGAAGTTTTATGAGGAATTTGAAAAATATAAGGACAAGATCGTCCTTCGTCCGCAAGAGATCTCCAACAGCCCGGAGCTGGCAAGAAGATTAGGAGTGATCAGCTTGAATACGGCGATCGAATGCGATATTTATGGGAATGTCAATTCGACCCATATCATGGGATCTCGTATGATGAACGGGATCGGCGGATCCGGTGATTTTACGAGAAATGCTTATCTGTCGGTATTTACGACCGAGTCGATCGCAAAGGGAGGGGCGATCTCTTCGATCGTACCGATGGTATCGCACCATGACCACACCGAACACGATGTGATGGTCATCGTAACGGAGCAGGGAGTAGCTGACCTTAGAGGATTGAACCCTCAGGAGCGAGCGGAAGCGATCATCGAGAACTGCGCGCATCCGGACTATAAACAACAGTTGAGAGACTATTTTGAAAGAGCCAAAGCGGGCAAATTCAAACATACGCCTCATTTACTCGGTGAAGCGTTGTCATGGCATCAACGCTTTGTCGAAACGGGAAGCATGAAATAAAGATATCAGCAAGATCGAAAGGAAGGGAAAAATGTTTGAAAAAGATATTGTTAACCAAGTAAAGACTGCAGTGCAGGAATGGGAAGAGGGAAAGCTGAAAAAATCGCTTGAAAAATTTCCGGAAAGACGAAGTGAGTTCATCAACTCTTCCGGCATTCCGATCAAAAGACTTTATACGCCGGCTGACGTCGTAGCGATGGATTACGAAAATGATCTGGGGATCCCGGCAGAGTTTCCGTTTACGCGAGGGGTACAGGATACGATGTATCGCGGACGTTTCTGGACGATGAGGATGTACGCCGGCTTTGCAACGGCGGAAGAGTCCAATCAGCGATATAAATACCTGATCGAACAAGGTACGATGGGACTCTCCGTTGCTTTTGACCTGCCGACTCAGATGGGGTATGACTCGGATGATGAGATCGCTCAAGGCGAGGTAGGAAAAGTCGGTGTTGCGATCGATTCTCTGGCGGATATGGAGATCCTTTTTGACGGGATCCCGTTGGGCGAGGTATCGACTTCGATGACGATCAATGCACCGGCATCGGTCCTCTTGGCGATGTATATCGCAGTGGCTGAAAAGCAGGGAGTTACTGCCGATCAGCTCAAAGGAACGATCCAAAATGACATTTTGAAGGAGTATGTGGCAAGGGGGACCTATATCTTCCCGGTCAATCCTTCGATGAGACTGATCACAAATATTTTTGAATACTGCTCCAAGAATGTGCCGAAATGGAACACGATCTCCATCTCGGGATATCACATTCGAGAAGCAGGTTCTACGGCAGCTCAGGAGATCGCATTTACTTTATCCAACGGGATCGCCTATGTCAATGCGGCGATCAAAGCGGGGCTGGACGTAGACAGCTTTGCGCCGCGGCTTTCCTTCTTCTTCAACGCGCACAATGACCTTTTTGAAGAGGTCGCTAAATATCGTGCGGCAAGAAGGATCTGGGCAAAGATCATGAAAGAGCGTTTCGGTGCGAAAAAAGAAAAATCAATGATGCTCAAATTCCATACCCAGACCGGCGGTTCGACACTGACGGCACAACAGCCGGAAAACAACATCGTGCGTGTTGCGATCCAGACTTTGGCTGCGGTCATGGGGGGAACGCAATCCCTACACACAAACTCTAAGGACGAGGCATTGGCACTTCCGACGGAGGAATCGGTAAGGACAGCACTTAGAACTCAGCAGATCGTTGCATACGAATCGGGCGTTACCGATACGATCGACCCGTTGGCAGGATCATACTATGTGGAGTCGATGACCAACTCGCTGGAAGAAGAGGCGATGAAGCTGATCAACAAGATCGACGACCTCGGCGGTTCTCCTTCTGCGATCGAAAAAGGCTATATGCAGCAGGAGATCATGGATGCGGCGTATAGCTACCAAAAGGATATCGAAACGGGAAAACGTATCATCGTCGGGATGAATAAATTCCAAGTTGAAGAGCCGAAACCGACCGGACTGCTGAAAGTGGATCCGTCGGTCGGAGAGCGACAGGAAGCGAAGATCAAAGCATTGAAAGAAAAAAGAGACAACGAACTCGTTTCCAAGAGATTGTCCGAACTGCGATCTGCCTGCAATTCGGAAGAGAATCTGATGCCGTTCATTCTGGATGCGGTCAGAGCCTATGCAACATTAGGTGAGATCTGCAATGTGATGAGAGAAGAGTTTGGCGAGTATAAACAGACAGTGATGCTGTAGAAGTGGAGGGGACAATGGACAGAATAATACGAGTATTGATCGCAAAGCCCGGATTGGACGGGCATGACCGAGGAGCGAAGGTCGTTGCAAGAGCATTGAGAGATGAGGGGATGGAGGTCATCTATACGGGACTGAGACAAACTCCGGAGCAGATCGTAGAGACTGCGATTCAGGAGGACGTTGACGTCGTAGCGATGAGCATCCTTTCGGGAGCGCACAGCCACGTTTTGCCCAAGGTAGTGGAATTACTCAAAGAAAATGGAGTCTATGACGATATGCTGGTCATCGGCGGCGGGGTGATCCCGGACGATGATATCCCGTATCTCAAAGAAAAAGGGATCGCCGAGGTATTCACTCCGGGGACTCCGACGAGTGCAACGGCTGATTTTATCCGTGCAAACTTGAAAAGATAAATAGGAGCTTATCATGGAAAAACTGATCGAAAGACTGATACAGGGAGACAAGGTCGCCTGTGCAAGACTCATCAGTATCGTGGAGAATGGTCGTGATCCTGAATATGATGTCCTGAAAAAGATCTATCGTCATACACAAGGTGCATATATCATCGGTGTGACGGGACCGCCGGGCGCCGGCAAATCGACGCTCACCGACAAATTGGTCAAGGAGCTGAGAAAACAGGACAAAAAGATCGGGATCATTGCCATCGACCCGAGCAGCCCTTTCAGCAAGGGCGCGATCCTGGGAGACCGGATCCGAATGTCCGATCTGTACTTGGACCCCGGCGTATTTATCCGGTCGATGGGATCCAGAGGGCAGCTGGGCGGGATCTCCAAAGCGACCCAGGGCGCGATCAAAGTGCTGGATGCCTACGGATGCGACTTTATATTTGTGGAGACCGTGGGCGTGGGGCAGTCCGAGGTGGAGATCGTCAAAACCGCAGATACGACATTGATGATCATGGTACCGGGGCTTGGCGACGACATCCAAGCGATCAAGGCGGGTGTGATGGAAGTCGGAGATGTTTTCGTCATCAACAAGGCGGATAAAGACGGAGCGAAAAAAACTTTCCGTGAGATCGATATGATGTTGGATTTTAAGAAAGACTGGGATTTCAGACCGCCGATCTCGATGACGGTCGGAGAGACCGGCGAAGGTGTGGAGACCGTCGTGGAGAATATCATGACACACAAAAAATACCTTCATGACACGGGAGGTCTTACAGTCAAACAGCTGAATCGAAACAAAACGGAGATCCGTGAGATCGTCTATGAGCATGTCGAAGCGAAGATCGATAAACTGACATCCCAAGGAAAGATCGAAGAGATGCTTCTTGAGATGGCGACCAAGGAGAGCGATCCTTATACCGTCGCTCAAGAGATCATAAAACATATATAGAAGGGATCAAAAGGAGGATTACAAATGAATGTTAGCAGAGTGGATCATATCGGGATCGCGGTGACCGATCTTGATAAAACGATCAAATTTTATGAAGAAGTGTTGGGGATCAAATGTGAAGGAACGGAGATCGTGGAAGAGCAAAAAGTAAAAGTCGCGTTCTTCCCGGTGGGCGATACGGAGCTTGAGTTTTTGGAATCGACCTCTCCGGACGGACCGATCGCCAGATATATCGAAAAAAACGGAGGTCGCGGCGGGATCCAGCATGTTGCGCTTCGTGTGGATAATATCGAAAATGCGATCGCCGAGATGAAAGAAAAAGGCTATCAGATGATCGACGAATCACCGAGATACGGTGCAGGCGGTGCGAAGATCGCATTCGTTCATCCGAGATCTACCGGTGGCATATTGCTTGAACTAAGTGAGAGAAAATAAGGAGGAGTAATGGCTGACAAATTACAACAGCTTATCGAAAAACGCCAAAAGATCGAAGAAGCGGGTGGTGCGAAAAGGGTCCAAAAACAGCATGGATCCGGCAAAATGACCGCGAGAGAAAGAATGAACATCCTTTTTGATGAAAATACATTCGTGGAGCTGGACGCTTTCGTGAAGCATCGTTGCACAAATTTTGACATGGCATCCTTGGATGCACCGGCGGAAGGTGTCATCACGGGCTATGGAAAAGTAGACGGCAGATTGGTCTATGCTTTTGCACAGGACTTTACCGTCGTAGGGGGATCTCTTGGGGAGATGCATGCGGCGAAGATCGTAAAAGTGATGGATCTGGCTCTCAAAATGGGCGCGCCGTGCGTCGGGATGAATGACTCCGGCGGAGCGCGCATCCAAGAGGCTGTCGATGCGCTGAAAGGCTATGGATCGATCTTTTTCAGAAACACGATCTCCTCGGGCGTGATCCCGCAGATCTCGATCATCATGGGACCATGTGCGGGAGGAGCGGTATATTCTCCGGCGATCACAGATTTTATCTTCATGGTGGAGAATACCAGCCAGATGTTCATCACGGGACCTCAGGTCATCAAGGCGGTCACAGGAGAAGTGGTCACTGCCGAAGCACTCGGCGGAGCGATCACGCACAATACCGTATCCGGCGTTGCGCATTACAGATCATCCGATGATGCGGCGGCGATATTGGAAGTCAGAAGACTGCTGAGCTTCCTACCATCCAACAACTTGGAAAGACCGCCGGTCTATGAGACGAATGATGACCCGAACCGAATGATCGAAGAGCTCAACTCGATCATTCCGGACAGCCCGAATAAGGCATATGATGTAAAAGACATTATCCGTTCCCTTGTGGATGACGGAGATTTTATGGAATATCAGGAGCTGTTTGCCCCAAATATCGTAACGGGATATGCAAGATTGAACGGACAGACGATCGGTATCGTGGCAAACCAGCCGAGAGTGATGGCAGGGGCACTGGATATCAACGCTTCGGACAAGGCGGCGCGATTTATCCGTACCTGTGATTCGTATAATATCCCATTGCTCAGTATCGAAGATGTGCCGGGATTCTTGCCGGGGACTTCTCAGGAATATGGCGGGATCATCCGTCACGGAGCGAAGATGCTATATGCTTTCTCCGAAGCGACCGTACCGAAGATCACATTGATCACAAGAAAAGCGTACGGTGGATCATATATCGCGATGTGTTCCAAAGAACTTGGCGCAGACATGGTATTGGCATGGCCGACGGCGGAGATCGCGGTCATGGGACCGGACGGTGCGGCAAATATCATCTTTAGAAAAGATATCGATGCTTCCGACGATCCGGCAAAGACACGCGCCGAAAAGATCGAGGAGTACAAGGACGAATTTGCGACACCGTACAAAGCGGCGGAGCGCGGCTATGTGGATGATGTCATCGAGCCTTCGCATTCAAGGATCCGATTGATCGATGCACTCGATATGCTCAGAAACAAAAAAGAGCAAAGACCTTCTAAAAAACATGGAAATATTCCGTTATAGGATCTTCATAGCGAAGGGAGAAAAGAATGTACGAATTGATAAAAAAATTGGCGGCGAATGAGAGCATGTCGATCGGAGAAAAATTGATCGCCTGTCTGGGTGTCACGCTGCTGGCGATGGCGATCGTATTCTGCGTTCTGGTCATCTTGATGTTCGTCATCAAAGGACTCAAGATCATCAGTGACGATAAGAAGACGAGATCGTCAGCTGCGGTCCCTACTCTTACTCAGACGGTCGCAGGTCCCGTGGCTCAGGCTCCATCTCATTCTGATGAGAGCGAAGTGATCGCCGCGGTGATGGCGGCAGTCAGCTGTATGAGCTCAGGCGAAGGCAGCAGGATCGTGATCAAAAGTATCGTGAAGAAAAATGATAGCTGGGCGCATGCCGGCTTACTTGAGCAAATGAATAGTAGATTATAGTCGGAGGGGAAAATGATTAGAAAGTTTAATGTAAATGTAAATGGGACGCAATATCAAGTAGAGGTCGAAGAGGTGAAGGACGGCGTCGTATCGGCACCAAGACCTGTGGCGGCGCCTGCGCCGGCAGCAGCGGCACCAAAGGCGGCACCGGCACCTGCGCCGGCAGCGGCAGCACCTGCAGCAAAAGCCGGAGCCGGAGAGTCGGAGGTCACTGCACCGATGCCGGGTACGATCCTGAATGTGGCGGTAAATGTCGGCGATCAGGTGAGATCGGGACAGCTTGCGGTAGTGCTTGAAGCGATGAAAATGGAAAACGAGCTGCCTTGCCTTGCGGACGGCGTTGTAAAAGCGGTCAATGTGAGCAAAGGCTCTTCCGTAAATACAGGAGATGTATTGGTAGTAATTGGCTAAGAAAGAGGTAAAAAATGAAAGACATTTTTGTAGAATTTCTACAATCGACGGGGATCGTCTCGATGTTTTCTAAAGGTGGCGATCCGAAACAGTTGATCATGATCGTCATTGCCTGCGTACTCCTCTATCTTGCGATCGCAAAAGGTTTTGAGCCGTTGCTGTTGATCCCGATCGCTTTCGGGATGCTTTTGGTAAATCTTCCGCTGGCAGGGATCATGGACTATCCGAAGACTCTGGTGGAGCTGGATATGTCCGCCACAACGCCCGAAGAAGCCTTAAAATTGCAGGAACTGGCACAGCAAGGCAAATTCTATTTCCATACGATCTTGGAATCGCCCGGCGGATTGCTCTACTATCTTTCCAGAGGAAATAAATTTGGGATCTTCCCTCCATTGATCTTCTTGGGAGTCGGAGCGATGACAGACTTCTCGCCGCTCATCGCGAATCCGAAGAGCTTGTTGCTCGGAGCGGCGGCACAGTTCGGGATATTCTTCACCTTTGTCGGCGCGATCCTTTTCGGATTTACGGCACAGGAAGCTGCATCCATCGGCATCATCGGCGGAGCGGACGGACCGACGGCGATCTTCCTGACGACCAAGCTGGCTCCGGATCTTCTCGGACCGATCGCCGTAGCGGCATATTCCTATATGGCATTGGTACCGGTCATCCAGCCGCCGATCATGAAGGCGCTTACCACAGAGAATGAGCGTAAGATCGTGATGAAACAGCTTCGTGTCGTTACCAAGAAAGAAAGGATCATCTTTCCAATCGTCGTAACGATCGTCGTATCCTTGATCCTTCCGGCGGCAGCAACACTGGTCGGTATGCTGATGCTGGGCAATCTGTTCAAAGAGTCGATGGTGACCGATCGTCTATCGGAGACTGCTTCAAACAACCTGATCAATATCATCACCATCATGCTCGGAACATCCGTCGGGGCTTCTGCAACAGCGGAGCAGTTCCTGACACCGAAGACGCTGATGATCATCTTCCTTGGTGTCGTGGCATTCGGCGTAGGTTCGGCAGCGGGTGTATTGCTTGCAAAATTGATGAATGTATTGTCCAAGTCCGATCCGATCAATCCATTGATCGGATCCGCAGGAGTTTCTGCCGTACCGATGGCGGCTCGTGTATCCAATAAGGTCGGAAGAGAATATGATCCGACCAACTTCCTGTTGATGCACGCGATGGGACCGAATGTGGCAGGCGTTATCGGATCTGCAGTCGCAGCGGGCGTACTGCTCACCTTGTTCGGATAAAAGATCGGATGACCTCTTGCTCTGACAGAAAAACTTGACAGATCGACAAAGACCCTCGGGACCGAAAGGACTCCAAGGGTCTTTTTGTATAAAATTTTTGAGCCGAGAAAAAAGACCGATCTCTGCTCAAGGATCGGTCCGCGATATCTCCATGTATCATTCGGCGTCATAGTTGACCGGATAGTCTTTGCGTGCTTTGGGATAATTTCCCCTTTCCCAAGTATGTGTCTGCGCCATGTGGCGATCGCTTTTCAGATAAAAACGATAGATCGGCGGGGCGGTATTCGCCTTTTCTTCATCTTCTTCGTCAAAAGGTTCGTCATTGGTCACGTCGATATGATACCATTTGCCGTCGATATGGACCATATTCCACAGATGATAGATATCATCGGTCGTAGAGCCGATGTCTCCAAAAACGAACCGGCTGTTTACACCGGATGCCAGTGCCAGCTTTTGGAATAGGATCGCATAGGCTTCGCATACGCCGGCTTTTTCTTTGACGAGGGTATAGCTCGAATGTACGGAAAGTTGATTGACTTTCTTATAGAATCCGAGTGAATAGCGAGAATTGTTGATGATGTAGTCATGGATGGTCTTGACACGTTCCTCGGCGGTCATATCGTCTCGGATATTCTCTTTTGCCCATCGTTCAGCGAATCGTTCGACAAATTCATTTTGCTCCGGCGTCGTGTGATAGGTCATCGTCGAGTGGAGCATCATATAATTTTCATGCAGATAGGAGACATATTCCCATCGGAAGGCGATCTGGATCGACCGTGGACCGATCGCGGCATTCTCAAAGATGATACTCAGGCGATCGGAGGGGATCTTTGTAGAATCGATCTTGTAGATCCTTTTTGTTTCAAAATCCCAGATCTGCTTTCGGATCAATGCTTCGAGCTGTTCCTCGGAAGTTACGAAATCATTGGGAGTATAGTTTGCGATCTTATCAAATCCGTCCGTCGGGTCGACTTTTTCGATCGGCAATACATCATCGCTTGCTCCGAATAGAGAAAAGTTTTTGCCGTGATATAGGTTCAATCCGACAAAGGTAGCCGCAGTAGACAGTCCGAGTATGATGACGGTGATAAAGATATAGGTTCTCAGTCTCAAGATATCCTCCTTTTGGGACCTCGCTCGCTGAGGATCGTTTGGTGCGAGGATCCTATCGTGTTGTTTTATTCGAGCGGCTCGTATCAAGTTCGGTGAACGGAAAGATCGAGCTCTGAAATTTTTGGATCATTGTCCGATCGGACGATGCGAGAAGCTCTTTTGCCGGCAGGGACGGTCTCGGGGATAAGAAGCTTCCGTCGGACTTTGGGATCAGTCGCTGATCACATCGCTGTAAAAGACTTCGTAATCTTCCAAAGCTTCCGGATAGGTATCGAGGTTCCAGCTGTGCGATCTTGCCATCGTAGCATCGCTCTTTAGATAATATTCATAAGACAGCATCCGAGCATTGGGAGCATTCTTGATGATCGGATCGTCACCGGTCACATCGATATGATACCACTTGCCGTCGATTTGGACCATGTTCCAAAGATGCTGAGTATCATCGTCCTGATAGATAAAAGAGCTTTCAAAATCACCGGGCACCAATTTGCACGGGATGTCGGCGGCAGTGGCGATCTTGTAGAACAGGATGGCATAGGCTTGGCACACGCCGACTTTTTCTTTGCTCAAAGTATAAGGCGAATGGACCGAAAGACCGTTGAATCGGTCGTTTTCATCACCCAAATGGTAATCGGAAGAGTTGATGATATGATCGTGGATGGCTTTGACTTTTTCTTCCTGGCTCATGCTCATCCGAAGATTGTTCTTCGCCCACTCCGCTGCAAAAAGATCCACGGATCGATCCTGTTCTTTGGTCGTGTGATAATCCATATCCGATCTGAGGGTCGCATAGCCGATGTGTTTGGTGAATACATAGCTCCAGCGCACGACCATGAAGCCGGAATCTTTTCCGGAGACTGCGTTTTCAAAGATCTTTTGAAGCTTCATATTCGGAAGCTTATGCGGGTCGATCCGAATGGTCCGGCTCGGTTGAAACTCAGCGATCTGTCGCCGTAATAGAGCCTCCAGCCTCGCTTCGGAAGAGATGACCTCCTTCGTGTTGTAATTCGACAGATCCGTCTCGGCATGGGAAGCGGGATCTTTTGACCCCTCGATAGGATCTTTGGCGATCGCCGGGGATCGCTCGGTCTCAAGCAGTATCGGAGCACTCGGGGCAGCATTATGTAGAAAACGCAGTCCGATGATCGTTGCGCCTGCCGAGAGCGTCAGGGCAAAGAGACCGGCAAAGATATAATTGCGAATACGCATTTCTGACCTCCGTTTGATAGAACATGGTGGATGATCCTATTATAATATGTATAGAGACGTTTTTCAATAAGAAGACGGGATGTTGTAAGCTATGATCTTTGGCAAAAGCGGAAGGATCGGAAGAAGCTTTGATATTTGTTTCGGCTCATGATATAATGGTCAAAAGAAGTATGATCTAAAGTACTTCAGAACAGAAAGCGCAAGGGTGCAGATCTTTGGGAAGGACCTATGCGAGGGAGGAATCATGGAAAAACTGGTAGAAAGATTTAAGAGTTATATCGCGATGGACACGATGTCGGATCCCAAAAGCAAGACCGTGCCGAGCACGATGAAGCAGCTCGAGTTGGCGAAAAAATTGAAGGCGGAGCTGGAAGAGCTCGGACTGAAAACGGTGATGTCGGACAAGGGCTATGTCTATGCGACCTTGGAGAAGAACACGGACAAAAAAGTCCCGACGATCGGATTCGTGGCTCATATGGATACGAGTCCGGCTTTGGGCGGGGAATGCAAAGATCCTCAGATCGTAAATTATATGGGTGGGGATATCCGATTGAATGACGAGTTTTCGATCACGGAGAAGGAATTCCCGATCCTGAAAAATCTTGTCGGCAAGACCATCATCACGACCGACGGCACGACGCTGCTTGGAGCGGACAACAAGGCAGGGATCGCGGCGATCATGAATGCGGTCGATTTTTTGGTCAGCCACCCGGAGATCGAGCATGGCAGGATCATGGTCGGATTTACTCCGGATGAAGAGATCGGACGAGGCGCGGATCATTTCGATGTGGGATCTTTCGGCGCGGATTTTGCTTATACGATCGACGGGGGTGAGATCGGGGAGCTGGAATATGAGAATTTTAACGCGGCTTCCGCTGTCGTGAAGATCCAGGGCAAGAGCGTGCATCCGGGAACGGCAAAGAATATCATGATCAATTCGATGTCGGTCGGTATGGAGCTGGAGCAGATGTTGCCAAGAGAGCAAAAACCGGAGTACACCGAAAAATACGAAGGCTTTATCATGCTGAACGAGATCAACGGAACGATCGACTACACGACGATGGAATTCATCGTGCGAGACCATGATCGCGAAAAATTCGAGTTCAAAAAACAGCTGATGCGCGATGCGGTCGATTATCTGAACAAAAAGTACGGCAATATCGTAACGCTGGAACTGGAAGACTCGTACTATAATATGCGCGAGAAGATCGAGCCACATATGGAGATCATCGATCTTGCGGTCCGGTCGATGCAGAATCTCGGCATCGAACCGAAGATCAAGGCGATCCGCGGCGGAACGGACGGATCGAGACTGTCTTACATGGGACTTCCCTGCCCGAATATCTTCACGGGCGGATATAATTTCCATGGACGATTTGAGATGATCCCGATCGAGGATATGCGCAAGGCTTCGGAGATCGTCGTAGAGATCGCGAAGAATGCGGTGGATATGTAAAGCTAAAACCTGATAAAAAGTATAGCAATGTTTCATTCCTTATTGGATGTGACTGATAAATAG
>JAUMYO010000127.1 GCA_030528605.1 Peptostreptococcaceae bacterium
TGATCCTTTCGACGGGATCCAGTCCGATCAAACCGCCGGTAGAGGGATTTGACGGCAAGAATGTGTTTACGCTTTGGAATATTCCGGATACAGATCGCGTATATGATTTCGTAAAAGACAATCAGCCGAAGACCGCGACCGTGATCGGGGGCGGATTTATCGGTCTTGAGATGGCGGAGAACCTGGCTCATCGCGGCATTCAGGTAACAGTCATTGAAAAAGCGGATCAGGTCATGGCGCCGATGGATCGCGATATGGCGCAGATCGTGCATCAGCATCTGTGGGAAAAAGGGATCGATCTTATCGTGGAAAACGGTGTGCAAAAGATCCTTCATACGGATCGATCGTCAACGATCTTGCTGGAGGACGGCAAAGAAGTTTCCGCAGACCTCGTGATCTTGTCGATCGGAATTCGTGCGAACAGCGAATTGGCAAAGGCGGCGGGCTTGGAGCTCAATGCGCGCGGCGGCGTGATCGTGGATGATCATATGCAAACTTCGGATGAAAATATTTTTGCAGTCGGTGACATTATCGAGGTCGAAGATCTTGTGTTGAAACACCGAACGATGGTTCCTTTGGCAGGTCCTGCGAACAAGCAGGGAAGGATCGTTGCGGATAATATTTTGGGCGAACGGAAAGAAAAATACAAAGGAACACAGGGCACGAGCATCGCGAAAATTTTTGACCTGACCGTTGCGGGAACGGGTGTGAATGAAAAGACTCTGCAAAGAGAAGGCAAGATATACGGCAAGGATTACAAGATCACCGTAACGCATTCCAACTCTCACGCAGGATATTATCCGGATGCCGGAACGATGACGATCAAACTGATCTTCGGCTTGGACGGCAAAGTGCTCGGCGCGCAGATCATCGGTTACGACGGCGTGGATAAGCGTATCGACGTGCTTGCGACTGCGATCCGATTGGGGGCGAGCGTGTATGATCTGACGGAGCTTGAATTGGCTTACGCACCGCCATATTCTTCGGCAAAAGATCCGGTGAATATGTCCGGATATACGGCAGTAAACCAGTTGCAAGGATTGGTCGATGTCATTCGTGTCGAAGAAGTCGATCGGATCGAAGATCTTGGAGAAAATATCGTCCTTCTTGATGTGCGTGACGAAGAAGAGCGTGTGATGGGCTATATCCCGAACTCGATCCTATTCTCGCTTGGCGATATTCGAAGCCGTTTGGGCGAGTTGGATAAGAACAAAGAATATATCACGAGCTGTGCGATCGGATTGCGCGGATACATCGCGGCGCGAATTTTGAAACAGCACGGATTTAAAGTTAAGAACCTGATGGGTGGATACCGCAGCTACAGCTACCAACATGCGGACAAGGATCATTTTACACCGGCTGTCCAAAAGTTTGAGGACAGCGGAATGAGTGCTCCTGCCGATGCGGAGCCGGTCGATCTGGATGTTTGCGGATTGTGCTGTCCGGGACCGATCGTCGAAGTATCGCGTGCGCTTGAGAAATTGAACGATGGCGAGATCCTCAAAGTCGTTTCGACCGATCCGGGATTCTATTCCGACATCAGCAGCTGGGCAAAAAATACGGGCAATGAGCTTGTTGATAGAAGTTCGAAGGACGGAAAGTTTTTCGCAACGATCAAAAAAAAAACAGTAAATGATGCTCCGGCACCTTGTGCATCAAAAACATCGCCGAAGGAAAAGACGATGATCGTGTTCAGCGGGGATCTTGACAAGGCGATCGCATCCTTTATCATTGCCAACGGTGCGGCGGCGATGGGGAACCGGGTCAATATGTTCTTCACCTTCTGGGGACTCAATGTGCTGCGCAGGAATGAAAAGGTGAATGTGGCGAAAGATCTCATCTCCAAAATGTTCGGGATGATGATGCCGCGCGGCAGCAAAAAGCTCGGACTTTCCAAGATGAATATGATGGGGATGGGTCCGAAGATGATCCGCTCCGTGATGAAAAGTCAAAATGTGTATTCCTTGGAAGAACTCATCGATCAGGCGGTGAAGTCGGGCGTGAAGATCGTCGCATGCCAAATGTCGATGGATGTGATGGGCATCACGAAGGAAGAGTTGATCGACGGCGTGGAGATCGGCGGCGTGGCAACGATGCTTGCGGACAACGACAACTCCAATATGAATCTGTTTAT